>CALXVW010000029.1 GCA_944392185.1 uncultured Alphaproteobacteria bacterium | reverse complement strand
GGCAAAGAAATGTTCTACAAGCTCTCCGATACCCCGGAAGCCAAACTCCTTCATAAAGCCATTGATGATATTTTTGATATGAGCTGCCCTCGCTAAAATAAAGAGACTTGACAAGGAATTATTTTTGCCATACAATTAAACATATATTTAATCGTTTAATTGAGGTAGCCATGCAAAAAACTTACACAATAGAAAATTTAGACTGTGCCAACTGCGCCGCCGAACTGGAAAATGCCTTGCAAAATATTAAAGGAATCAACACCGCCATGGTTAGTTTCATGGCTCAAAAACTCTACATTGATTTTGCAGCTGATGAAGAAACCGTCATGGAAGAAGTTCGCCGCATTGCCGCAAAAATTGAACCAGACTGCGAGATAACCAATGACTAAGCTTTTAAAAAAACGCCTATACAAAATCATCATTGCCGGCTTGCTTTTTTTCTCAGCCCTTATTTTGCCCTTGCCGCCAAAAATCTATCTTGCTTTTTTGATTATCGCCTATTTGATAGTCGGGCTTGACATTATCCGCAAATCTGCTCTCAATATCAAAAACGGTCGTGTTTTTGACGAGAATTTGCTGATGACCATTGCCACATTAGCGGCTTTTGGCATCAAACAATATCCAGAAGCCGTGGCAGTCATGTTGTTTTATGAAGTCGGTGAGTTTTTTCAAACTTATGCTGTCAATCGCTCCCGCAAATCCATTGCCTCGCTGATGAACATTCGTCCCGATTATGCCAACATTATCAAGGGGGAAGAAGTCATCACCTCCGCGCCCGAAAAAGTTGCTATTGATGATACCATTTTGATTCGCCCCGGAGAAAGAATCCCCTTAGACGGCATCATCACCAAAGGGACCTCAAGCTTGGATACCTCTGCCCTCACCGGAGAATCTCTACCCCGCAATGTTGAAAAAGGAGATCAGGTTATCTCAGGGTGTATTAATCAAGGAGGAACCCTAGAGGTAAAAGTCACCAGTTTGTTTAAGGATTCGACCGTGGCCAAAATTTTGGAACTGGTAGAAAATGCTTCTGCCAAAAAAGCCAGTGTTGAAAACCTCATCACCCGCTTTGCCAAATATTATACCCCGGCAGTTGTTTTCTTGGCTCTTGCACTGGCGGTTATTCCTCCCCTTTGTGGTTATTTAGATTTTGAGACCTGGCTGTACCGAGCCATCACTTTTTTGGTTATTTCCTGCCCTTGCGCTTTGGTGATTTCCGTTCCGCTTAGTTTTTTTGGCGGCATTGGCAGAGCCTCAAGAGAAGGAATTTTAGTCAAAGGCAGTGTATATTTGGAAAGCCTTGCCAAAATTCGCTGTTTGGTTTTTGACAAGACCGGCACCTTGACTTATGGCAAATTTGAAGTTGAAAAAATTGTTCCTCAAGAAGGAGATGCGGATTCCCTTTTAGAGCTGGCTGCTTACGTGGAGGCACACTCATCTCACCCGATTGCCATCTCCATCAAAAAACGCTATGGCAAAAGGCTTAAACTCTCCCGCCTCACCGGTGATGTTGAAGAAATGCCGGGCCTCGGTGTCAAAGCCGTTGTCGATGGCAGAATTATCCATGCCGGCAATGCCAAATTAATGAAGAAATTAAACCTGAAAACACCAAAAGTTTCTGCTGCAGGTTCTTTGGTTTATGTTGCCGCAGACAGCAAATATCTTGGCTATTTGCTCATTGCCGATCAAATAAGAGAAGATGCCAAAGATGCTTTTGCCTCACTTAACAACTTAGGTATCAAACAAACCGTTATGCTCACCGGTGACCGCAAACAAATTGCCCAAAATATTGCCGATAAACTAAAAATCAGCACCTCATTTGCAGAACTCTTGCCGGCAGAAAAGGTCAAACATTTGGAGGCCTGCCTGGCCCAAAACCCCGGCCAAGTAGCCTTTATTGGTGATGGCATTAATGATGCCCCCAGCCTGGCTCGTGCCGATATCGGCATTGCCATGGGCGGCATTGGCTCTGATGCGGCAATAGAGGCGGCAGATATCGTGATAATGGATGACAAACTTTCAAAGATTGCCACCGCCGTCAAAATAGCTCGTCGCACCCTCTTTATTGCCAAAGAAAACATTATCTTTGCGCTTGCCGTCAAATTTTTGGTTTTAGGTCTTGGTGCTTTTGGTGAAGTTTCTATTTGGGCAGCGGTCTTTGCCGATGTCGGCGTCTCGGTCATTGCCATCCTAAACGCAATCAGAGTTTAAGGGATTGACCGCCAAAGAAACATCTGCTAGCTTGGAAAAAAGGTATTAAATAAGATAAAAGGCAATTCAAAATGTCTCTCAAAATCATCGGCAACATGACCGGAAATTCCATGGATGCGATTGACCTGGTTTTAACCGAGTTTGACGGCAATAAAATCACAGACATTTGCTCTTACAGCAAACCATATAATCAGGCCATGCAAAAAAAGATGGAAGATTTGCGCCAAAAGGCCAAAGGTTTAAGCAAAAAAGAGATAGAAAAATTACTAGGGTTTCAGACTCTGCACGATGAATATATCCACCAAATTGCCGATTGCATCAATGATATGTGCCAACGAAACAAAATTGATAAAGATAGCATTGATGCCATTGGTTTTCACGGCAAAACCTTAGACCATAATCCTCCCTCACAGGCAAAAAGAAATGGAAATTTGCCCTACACTGTACAAATGGGCTCCGGCCAAATGCTGGCAGATTTAACCGGAATTAAGGTTGTTTACGACTTTCGCTCTTTGCCTTTGATGCTTGGTTTTGAGGGCGCGCCCTTGGTACCTCCGCACAATGCCCATATCTCCGCCGCTCAAGGAGATTGCATATATTACAACGGCGGCAACACCGCTAATTTTGCCATTATATCAGAAGGAAGCGTCAAAATCGGCTCCGATGCCGGCCCGTTTAATGAATATACGGACAACTTCATCCGCCGCCACACGAATTTGCCCTATGATGAAAACGCCAATTTCGGCAAAGTCGGCAAGCTAAATATGAAAATGTTGCAAAAGCTATTTCACTTTGGACGAGATTTCTACGAACAAGCATTGCCCAAATCCGGAGACCCCGCTTATTACCACAAAAACGAGATTTTTCAATACGTAGAAAAAGAAAATATTCCTTTTAATGACGCAATACATACTTTTGAATATTTTGCTGGCTATATTGCCGCCCACGCCTTGAGCCTGGTTCCTCAAGAGATAGAATTGCCAGATAAAATTGTTCTCTTTGGCGGCGGTTGGAAGAATCCCCTCGCCCGCCAAGGTTTTATTGATTTATTATCCGGCAAAGGACAAGTTTTGCCCAAACACCAAAAACAATTTGTGGCATTAAAACAAAGGCTTCAAAAAGCGCCCTCAATTTGCACTTCAGAATTTGAGAACTTTATGGAAGCCCGCCTAATGGCAGACCTTGCTCGCTACAAGCTGGAAGATAAAACATGGGAACTGCCTGAATTCATCAACAGCGGCAAAAAGATTGTTTGCGGAATCATCGCCTACCCCCAACCTGACCGCCATGTTTATAATGATTGCATAAACACCGCCGCCAAAGGTTGGGAACAAGAGCAAAAAGGATTCTAGTCCAGATTAATTTTAATGTGCAAATCTTTAAGTTGCTGCTCGGTTACTTCATTTGGAGCCTGCATCATCAAATCTTGAGCCTTGCCGTTCAAGGGGAAGGCAATCACATCTCTGATAACTTCTTCATCCAAAAGCAACATAATCAATCTGTCCATACCATAAGCAGAGCCCGCGTGCGGAGGAGCGCCGAATTTAAAAGCGCTGATCATACCGCCGAACTTGTTATCAACCACGCTGTGGTCATAGCCGGCAATCTCAAAAGCCTTATACATAATATCCGGCTCATGGTTGCGCACAGCACCTGAGAGCAGCTCGACACCGTTGCAAACAAAGTCATACTGATAAGCCAAAATATCCAAAGGATTTTTATTGAGCAAAGCATCCATTCCGCCCTGCGGCATAGAGAACGGATTATGAGAGAACTCAACGGCACCGGTTTCTTCATTTTCCTCATAAAACGGAAAATCGACAATCCAGCACATCTTGAAAGAGTTCTTATCAATCAAGCCGAGTTCCTCGCCAACCTTATTGCGTAAACGACCGCTGAACTTGTCAAACTTCATGCCCTTGCCAATAACAAATAAGATGGCATCACCCTGCTTGGCATTAAGAGTATTTTGGATATTGGCAAGCTTGTCTTGGTCAAAGAACTTGGCAATACCTTTGGCGCCGGCCTCTGCAAAAGCAATATAAGCGACACCGCCCATATTTTCTTCCTTGTCAAAAGCATCCAACTTGTCAAAGAAAGAACGAGGCTTGTCTCCGGCAGAAGATACCACCATCGCTTTGACTTTGTCCCCTTCTTTAACTCTTGTATCATAAACCCCAAAACCGGACTCGCCAAAGAAGTTTGTTGCATCTTTCCAGATAAGAGGGTTGCGCAAATCAGGCTTATCTGAGCCATATTCAAACATGGCCTTGCGGAAAGGAATATGCACAAACGGAGCCTGGTCGACCGTTTTGCCGAAAGAAAATTCATTAAAAATAGTGCCCAAAGTATGCTCAATAACGGCAAACACATCTTCCTGGGTAGCAAAGCTCATTTCCATATCCATTTGATAGAACTCACCGGGGCTACGGTCTGCTCTGGGATCTTCATCACGAAAACAAGGGGCAATTTGAAAATATTTATCAAAGCCCGAAACCATCAACAACTGCTTAAACTGTTGCGGAGCTTGTGGCAGAGCATAAAACTTACCCGGGTTCAGACGAGAAGGCACCAAAAAGTCGCGTGCACCTTCGGGAGAAGAAGCCGTCAAAATCGGGGTTTGATATTCGGTAAAGCCCTGCTCTCTCATCAATTGACGAGAACGTTCAATAACTTTTGAACGCAACAAGATATTGTTGTGGATTCTCTCTTTGCGCAAATCCAAGAAACGATACTTCAAACGAATTTCCTCTGGCGCATCATCTTCGATAGCTACCTGGAAAGGCAAAACCTGAGCCTCGGAATAAACCTCCAAAGCGCTGACCTTAATTTCGATATCACCGGTTGGCATATGTTTATTAACACTCTCACGAGCAATAACTTTGCCTGAAAACCCGACCACCGATTCGGGGCGCAAAGCCTCAACTTTCTCGAACAAATCGGAATTGCTGTCGACCACGCATTGAGTAATACCGTAATGATCTCGTAAATCAATAAAGCACAAATTACCCAAATTACGTTTACGATGAATCCAACCGGCAAGTTTCACTTCTTTACCGATATCCTGCGCCCGCAGTTCTCCGCAGGTATGCGTCCGATAGCTTTGCATATTCAACCTCTTAAAAATAGTTTAACTGGAAATAAGTTTTATTACGAAAATCTAGCAAAAGCAACCTTAAAAGCAAAAATAGAACAAAAAAAAGGAACCCGTTTTCACAGGTTCCTTGAGTTTGATGAGGCCCTAGAGGTTCTTATAACGAACTTTCTTGAACTTCGGCTCGATCCCGAGAGCCTCTGCCATCTTACAAACGGCATCCCGCCATCCCTTCTCGCCGAGCTTCACCTTGTCTTCGGGAGCCTGGCGCTTGGTATTTTCGGTATTGCCGATGATGGCATGGATCGTGCCGTTCTCTCTGCGGTAGTATGCATGCACCTTGAGGAACACACTGTCATCGCGGTAGATTTCCTTGGCCACCGCCCGGAACTTTTCCTGCCAGGTACCGAACCCTTCCGCCGGAGCGGGGAAATCCATCACCGCCGCATCGACCACAAAGTACTTGCAGTCGTTACCATACTTATCCGACTTCGGCTGAAGATCCTTGTCCTCCTCGATCACGTAGAAAGGATACAGCTTGTACCGGTCGGCCAAGCTCTTCATGATGTCGAACATAGGGCCTTCGCGTTTGCGAAACTCCACAAACAGAACGTGTTCAACCCCACCGATAACGACTGTTTTTCCATCCCGATACTTGGGAGAATAAGGCGTCAAAACAGCCTTCAGAGTGGCAACGGCAGCAGTGTCGCTTGCGTCTACAATTGCATAGAGACGCACATTGTCTTTCTTTTGCATAAAAATAAAAATTTTGGGTTTTGTAGTAATATATTCAAATCATCAGAAGCACCACCAACTGATGATAAAACACAATCTATATAAAATTCTTAAACAAAGTGAGAAAGTTATATTTTACTTTTTTTCTAAATTCAAGAGAAATTTAGCCAAAAATTAAAAAAATCTTAAGCTTGTCATGATAAAAAGATAAGAAACAAAAAATTGAGAAAAAAAGATGGAAGTAATAACCGATACCGCCGCACTTGAAAACTTATGTAAAGACCTTGCTAAAAATTCTTTTGTAACTGTGGACTTGGAGTTCTTAAGAGAACACCATTATTATGCGCAACTGTGCCTAATACAATTGGGTTCAGAAACTCGCTGCGCCATAGTAGATCCTCTAACCAAAGACCTAAATCTATCTGCTTTTTTTGAGCTGATGCAAAACTCTAGCGTTACCAAAGTTTTTCACTCCGGCAGACAAGATATTGAAATTATTTATAATTTGAGCGGAAAGATTCCAGAACCTCTGTTTGATACCCAAGTCGCAGCCATGGTAACCGGTTTTGGTGAGGCTATCAGTTACGAGAATTTAGTCAGCCACCTATTGCATATAAAGCTAGATAAAAGTAACCGTCTATCAGATTGGAGCAAACGCCCATTAACCGATTCGCAACTGAACTACGCTCTTTCTGATGTTACACACCTGGTAAACATATACAAAGAATTAGAAAAGAAGCTAACCTCTCTCAGCCGACAAGAATGGATAACTGAAGAGATGCAAATATTAAGCTCTCCCGAAACCTATAGGGTCAATCCACAAGAAGCCTGGCAAAAGATAAAACACCGCTCTCACAATGCACATTTCTTAACAATATTAAAAGAACTGGCTGCCTGGCGGGAAGAACGTGCCCAGCGCAAAAATACACCACGCCAAAGCTACCTCAAAGACGATATGTTGCTGAGCATTTGCACAGTCAATCCGCAAACAAAAGAAGAACTAAGCCAGATTCGGAATCTGCGTAAAGATATTGTCTCTGGCAAACTCGGTGATGAGATTATAGATGTATTAGAGCACTGTCGTCACATTCCAGAAAGCGAATACGTTATTCCACCAAAGATCAAAGAGTTACCAGACAAAAGTTCCTCATTGTATGAGCTATTAAAGCTACTCCTAAAAATCATCAGCCAGCAAGAAGGAGTTGTCGCACGTCTTATCGCCACAGATGAAAATCTTCACGCCTTAAGTGTTTTTAAGGATAAAGATAACCCGATTTTAAGCGGTTGGCGCCATCAAATATTTGGCCGCCAAGCCGATGATCTACGCAACGGAAAAATAGCCATTTGCTACAACCCTAAAACCAAACAAATAGAGTTCCTTAATCGCTAAGTTTTTTTTGCAACAAATCCAATATATTGGTGACCTTACCGCATTTAATGGAATAAAAAATTGTTTGTGCATTTCGTCTTGTTTTAACGATTCCGGCTTCTCGCAACACAGCCAAATGTTGAGACAGTGCGGATTGAGAGAGTTCCACTTTCTTTTCCAAATCACCGACACAATATTCTCTCTCATAGAGATAACACAAAATTTCCAACCTTTTTTCATTACCCATCGCTTTAAGAAGCTTTGCGCAATCTAAAATTTTTCTTTTTTCCATCTGCCACCCCCATTTATAACTCAAATCAATTATAACTAATTTAGCATAAAAAAAGACCTTCAACCAGTTCTAATAGAGCTAATTGCTAGCTATACTTAAGGATGAGGAATAAAGTTAACAAGCAACTCACAACAAAGGTTGATATTATCGACTTAATATAATAAGATGCTTGCAACAAAAAAGGAGCAGATAAGATGAACGCTGAAGAAATAAAAGATTTAAGCTTTGAAGATGCACTTTTACGCTTAGAAAATATTGTAAGGGAATTAGAAGGCGGAAGGATTAAATTAGATGATGCCGTTGCCGCCTATGAACAAGCCATCAGCCTAAAACAACTCTGCGAGACCAAGCTGGAAGCCGCCAGATTAAAAATAGAAAAGATAGAAACCGCTACTGACGGCACATTGTCTACAACGGAATTCACACCGGAAGGTTTATCACCGGTAGATTCTTCACCAAAGGCATAAAAGATGGAAGATTTCAAAACCAAGCTTTCAAAATTTTCGAGTGATTTTAATGACAAGCTTCCAAGCATCTTTAACTTTCCCAACGGAGAGGAAAGACGTGTTGCTGATGCAATGTTTTATTCCGTTTCAAATGGCGGAAAAAGGTTGCGTCCGTTTTTAGTCACTAATAGCGCCAAACTTTTTGGCATTTCGGAATCTCAAAGCTTTATCACCGCGGCCGCATTAGAGTGCCTACATAGTTACTCTCTTATTCACGATGATCTTCCTGCCATGGATAATGATGACCTGCGCCGAGGCAAGCCAACCTGCCACAAACAGTTTGATGAAGCCACAGCCATTCTAGCCGGAGATGGACTATTAACCTACGCCTTTGAGTTAATAAGCTCCGAAAAGAATAAATTTTCTGCAGAAATAAAATGTCGTTTGGTTCATCTGTTAGCCTCTGCTGCCGGCGCCTTTGACGGTATGGTTGCAGGCCAAATGCTGGATTTATACAGTGAAAAGGGAGTAAAGATTGATAATCCCGAAGAGATAATCCAACACATAGAAGAAATGAAAACCGGCCGCTTATTACGCTTTGCGGTTGAAGCCGGTGCTGTTCTGGGGCAAGCGCCTCAAGACAAATACGATTCGCTCATTACCTATTCACGCAAGATAGGGATAGCCTTCCAAATTGCCGATGATATTTTAGATGTTGAAGGCTCTGTTGAACAGATGGGAAAAACCTTAGGCAAAGATGCCGCCCAAGGGAAACTGACCTTTGTAAGTCTTTATGGATTGGAAAAAGCCAAACAAATCGCCAAAGAGCTGATTGATGAAAGCAAACGCGCCTTAGAAATTTTTGGCTCTGAGGCCAATGATTTAAGAGAACTGGCAGATTTTATTATTCACCGCCGAAATTAGTAAGCATCGATAAAAGTGAGATACACATACTTAGCCGTAGGAGACGGTGTTTTGATGATAACCCCGATAGCCACCCTTCCGTCCGGCTTAAGCTGCTTAATGGTTGGTTTTTGGTTAATGCTTTGTAGTAAGATAGTATCTTTATCCAAAAGTTCCACATGCACCACCGGAAGGTCAATATCTTCCAAAGTAGGATTATTAATAAACCCTTTAATTTCCAAGATCTTTCCTCCGTTAACATCACGATAATTCCAGTTAACATTTTGGAACTCCAATCCTTCACCGGGAATTTTTGCACGAATTCCCAAAGTTTTATATATTCCGTTCATAACAGGGAGAGTACGCACAATTTCATAACGATAGTTATACATAAAGACCAACAAAACAGCCACAGCAACGGCACCAATGATTTTAAGATTAAATCGGCGATTAAGACCTAGCATGGTCTTTAATTGCAATAGAAACCTTTTATACCAAGGCAGTTCTTTTTCCGCTTGAAAAAGTTTTTCACTTTGTTCAGACAAACGCACAAAAATATCCCTGATATTAATTTCAGATTCCTCCGAAAGGGTTTGTTCATCTGGCTCCTTCAAATTTTCTTCTTGCAGCTTATCAGCCAACAAAGGTTCAGCTTCTTTATCTGCCTTTTTTTCCGATACCAGCTGAGAAAGGCTCTCGCTCATACCAGAGCGATCAAACTTGAACACTTCCAAACAATTGCTGCAACGCAATCTCCTACCCTGATCAGGAATAAGAGTTTCGTCAACTTCGTAGCCCATATGGCATTTAGGACAATAAATCTGCATATATTCACCTCTTGAAAAGACATCATAGAATGAAAAAGCGTTTAATCAAAGCAAAAAAGTACTTTATTAAAAGAATAATTGCGATTATGTTGAAGGATATGAAATAAAAGGAGATTGATTTTGGCAGAAAACGGCAACAGCATTATAGAAATGCACAATGTTGGGATTCGGTATGACCAAGGCCCTGAGATTTTAAGCGATATAAAACTCTCGCTCAAAAAAGGGTCGTTTCATTTTCTGACCGGCAAGAGTGGTGCGGGAAAGACCTCCCTTTTGAGCATGATGTATCTTTGGCAACGTCCGAGCCGCGGAAGTATCAGTGTTTTTGGCAAAGACATCAATTTTACCAACCGAGATTCGCTTGCCTCTTTGCGTCGGCGTATAGGTGTTGTTTTTCAAGACTTCCGTTTATTGGAACATTTAAGTGCCTTTGACAACGTTGCCTTACCGTTAAGAGTATGTGGTATGGAGGAAAGAGAGGTTCGCAAACGTGTTGGAGAGCTATTAAGCTGGGTTGAATTGGACCGCCATATGTTAGATACCGCCTCAACACTCTCCGGCGGAGAGAAACAGAGAGTAGCCATTGCCCGAGCAGTTATCAATCGCCCTGAATTGTTATTAGCAGATGAACCGACCGGCAATGTTGATAATTTTATTGCGCCTAAATTGATGAAGTTGTTTGTAGAACTCAACAAATTAGGCACCACGGTTGTTATTGCCACCCACAGCGATAAATTGATAAATGATTTTGCTTACCCAAGGCTGCATTTGCAAAATAGAGGTTTGCACATTTTATATCCGTCAGACAAAAGCGGGCTTGGAGGTAGCGATGTCTAAAAGTGTATACATTGCCCGCAAACAAGAACTTCCACTCAAAGGAGATTCGACCAGCTTATTCTTGCAGGTAATTATCTCGATTGCAGTGTTTATCTTTGCCATAACATTGTCCGGAGTTTTATCAATTAACTCGATTCTTGAGAACTGGAATCAAAGTATTTTAGGCTCTTTAACGGTTCAGGTTATGCCGATAAATGATGCCAACCAAGAAAAAGCCGCGGCCGAAACCTTGGCCTACCAGGAAAAAGCAATTGAATTTTTACAAACGGTTGAAGGTGTTATCAAGGTTACTCCCTTAGATGATGAGCAGTTAAAGAATTTGATACAACCATGGCTTGGGGATGGCGTTAATATCGAAAATTTGCCGATGCCAAGAATTATAGATGTTAAGCTGGCATCAGATGCAGAGATAGACTTTGCCAAATTGGCACAAGACTTGGCGACAGCCTCTCCGCAAGCCTCGCTTGACAATCACAAGCTCTGGCTGAGCAAACTTATTCGTTTTGCCGACGGCCTAAAACTGATTGCCCTGACAGTTTTGTTATTGGTAACGGCGATTTCGGCCGGTGCCATATTTTACACCACCCAAATGAGCTTGGGCCTGCACAGATACATCATAGAAATATTGCACATTATGGGAGCCAAAGATGCCTATGTAGCCCAACAATATGCCAAACGGATGGCATTTTTAGGGCTGACAGGAGGTTTATTTGGACTGCTTTTTGCGATTCCGATAATCTTTTTTATCGGCTCACTGGCCACGCAAATAGAAGGAGGCATCATCAGTGAGGCTAATTTAAGTATCGGAGATTGGATTATGATTTTGATATTACCGTTGTTTGCAATGGGGATATCAATGTTCACGGCTTATTACACGGTTAAACGCACATTGCAAAAGATGCTCTGATGAAAAAATTTTTGATTATAGTTGGCTTTCTGTTGGTTGTACTATGGTTTGGCGGATTTGCAATTTTTGCTCATCGCATTAACCACTATACGGCAGATGATAAGATGCATACCGAGGCAGTCATAGCCCTAACCGGCGGAAGATATCGGATTGCCGAGGCGGTAAATTTATTTAACCAAGGCAAAGCCGATAAATTGTTTATCTCCGGCGTCAGCAAAGACAGCTCTCTTGACGAGATAAAAAAGAGGCAAAATCTTGAGATTGAAAATGAAAGCAACGTCAGCTTAGGCCGCCAAGCCAAAGATACCTTTGGTAATGCAAAAGAAACGATAGCTTGGTTAAAAAAGAACAAAATAACTTCGATTCGTTTGGTAACCTCTAACTACCACTTGGAAAGGAGCATTGCCGAGTTTAAGGCGCAAGCGCCGAATTTACAAATAATCGCCCATCCGGTATATTCGGATAAGGTCAAAAAAAAGTGGTGGAAGAGTTGGCATACATTCTCGCTTATTTTTGCGGAATATAATAAATTTTTGTGTGTATACATTCGTTGTAATTTTTTCCCGCGGGGTGACTAATGATATATATCCGTTCATTGCTGTTTAACATTATAGGTTACGGAACACTGGGTATTGGTTGTGTATTAAACACCATTATCGGGCTTTTTTCGCAAAAAGCGATTATCAAGATTTGGAACTATGGTTTTATTCCGTTTTTTGCCTGGAGCCTGCGCTATATTGGCGGGATTAAAATAGAAGTAAGAGGAAAAGAATATCTGGAGCAAGAACAAGCAATTTATGCCGGCAAACATGAATCCGCCATGGAGACCTATGTTCTGACAAGTTTCATCAAACGCGGTTCTTTTGTTTTGAAAAAAGAGCTCACCTACATTCCGCTTTTTGGCTGGGCACAAGCATTGTATGGAATGATTCCGATAAACCGCTCAGCCGGCTCGGCCGCCATGAAAGATATGCTCCGCAAAGCCCAAAAGATGAAAGACAACAACCGCCCGATAATCATATTTCCGGAAGGCACCCGCCGTCAACCCGGCCAAGAACCGGCCTACAAACCAGGGGTTGCCTTATTGTACCAACACTTAAACCTGCCGGTAATCCCCTTTGCCACCAACACCGGATTGTTTTGGAAAAAGAGCTCATTTTTGCGCTACCCCGGCACGGTTGTTTTTGAGTTTATGGAACCCCTGCCGGCCGGACTTGATAAAAAACATTTTATGGAAGAACTGCAAAACCGCATAGAAACCAAATGCGCAGAACTCAACGCAGAAGCGATTAAGAACTATCCCTACATCAAAAGCCATATGTACAAGGCCAAAAAAGATTAAAGGAGATTTCTCGTGAGTATCAAAGCGATTGCAGAAAAAATTTGTGCACCTTTTACCTTTATCTGCCGCAAAATAAAAGAAGGTAAGTGGTTTTTGCTTTCCTTTTTGTTTGCATTCGTTATTGTACTTACATTTATAGATATCACCCTACGCCGCAATGCCGCAATTAAGCAGTTTAAATTCAATCTCGCACAAATAATTCGTAATCTGAACGAGGTTGGTTTGGATATTGCTTACGATGATTTGCGATTTAACAGCATTTATCCCTACCCACTGGTAGAAATTCAAAATTTTCAATTTTACAACTTAAAAGGCGAGCATTTGTGGAAGCTCACTTTGGCAAAAGTAGAATGCCGCCCCAATTTGTTCAATGCCGGAAAGCTAAATTTTGAGATTACGGAAGACGGCGAATTTTCTTTTGATACAAGCAAGAAAAAACTAACCGCACAAAGAGCAGAGATACAAGCAGAATTTGGCAAAGAAGGAAAATTCAAAGAATTACAAGCCTATATTGATGATACAAACATAAAAGACTTTGCCAAAGTAAAATCTTTTGTTCTGGCAATGCGCAAGAGTCAAAGTATTGCTCCGGAGAGAGCCATTACGCCGACAGTTGAGAGCCATATAGAAATCAGAGATGTTACGCTAAATGGTTTGCTAAACTACCCCCTCACCTCAGAGATAAAAAGAATATATGCAAAGTTTAATCTCATGGGAGAAATGGATGTAAAAGAAAGCTTGCCTTTAGTGGCAGAGACATGGCTGCACAACGGCGGCTTTATAGAAGTGCCCTCACTGATTGTCAACTGGGAACCTTTGCATCTAGTGGGCCGAGGGGATATCAGATTTGATGAAGAATTTTCACCCAAACTACAGTTGCAAACATCATCCAAAGCTATGCTAAACCTATTGGAGGATTTGCAAAATAAGAACTACCTTGATAAAAAAGGTGTTTTTGTTGCCAATATCTTACTTGGCGCCAAAGCCTACAAGTTGAATAAAGATGACAAATATTTAACAATCAGCACTCCGATAACCTATCGGGAAAATAAATTGGCAATAGAGAATATAACGGTTAAGACGCTTGAGGACAAAAGCGGGCAATAACCACTTTTGCCAAACCATATCGGCGCTCTTCTATATATTGATATTGCGGCGGTAAAATAAGATCTTCATCATTGCGCAGCTCAATTAAGCACCAGGCAGAAGGCTTTAGCATTTGGGCGGAAGCTATTGCTTGCAGAGCCGGCTCCGTTAATCCCTGATTGTATGGCGCATCCATAAACAAAACATCATAAACATCACCGGTATTTTTAAGCGTTGCAGCGGGTTGGTGGTAGATTTTAAGCTTGTTTTTTTCTGCCGGAAAAAGAGCCAAATTTTTAAGCAACGGGCGGATATCAATATCCACGGCACCTACTTTTGCAAAACCTTGAGATAAGGCCTCCAAAGCAAAAGCGCCGGAACCGCAAAAAACATCGAGCAAAGAAAACTCGGCAAACGGGGCATTTAAGCGAGAACGCAAAATATTAAACAAAGCCTCTCTGGCCCGATCAGATGTCGGACGAACAACCGCACCGTCAGGAGATATTAATTTTTTACCGCGATATTTTCCACCGATAATTCTCATAGTTCAAAAGTGTTTCCGAGTTGTTCACGCAAGACTTTGGTCGGCACTTCTTTAGCCTCTCCTTTTTTGAGAGAACCAAGTTGGAAAGGTCCATAAGAAAGCCTGATAAGGCGAGAAACCTCAAGGCCGATAGACTTCATCACCCGACGGATCTCACGATTTTTGCCTTCGGTTAAAGTAACATTGAGCCAGCTGTTGGCCCCTTGAGAACTTTCCATGGTGGCGGTAATCGGCCCATATTCAACCCCATCGATAACGCTGCCTTTTTGCAAAGCCTGAAGTTTTTGCAAATTAACAAGACCATGTACGCGTACTTTGTAGCGGCGCGCCCACCCATTGGACGGAAGCTCTAATTTTCTCGAAAGCTCACCGTTGTTGGTCAAAAGCAACAAACCTTCGGAGTTTAGGTCCAAACGCCCAACCGAGATAACCCTCGGCAACCCGGCCGGCAGATTCTCAAACACGGTCGGACGTCCTCTTTCATCTTTGTGCGAGGTAACAAGACCGACCGGTTTGTAATAAAGCCACAACCTGGTAAGTTCTTTTTGCGGGAGTTTTTCTCCGTCAATTAAAATTTTTTCATCACCGGAAACGTTGAAGGCCGGAGTTTTGACCTCCTCACCATTGACGGTCACTCGTCCTTGAGAAATAAGCTCTTCTGCCATTCTACGAGAACAAACACCGGAGCGAGCAATAAATTTTGCCAATCTTTCAGTCATTTTATACTTTCCTTTTTGTTTTAGATTTAGCATAATCAAACAAAAATACAACAAAAAAGGAAAAAGATGGAAGCAAAAGACTACATGGCAAAAGCCTTAGAACTCGCCCAAAGAGCAGCAGCAGAAGATGAGGTCCCGATTGGCTGCGTAATTATCAATCCCGAGACGGGGGAGATTGTTGCCGAGGCATATAATAAGAGCCAGCACAGTGAGGATGCCACCGCCCATGCGGAAATAAAAGCGATTCAAGAAGCCTGCCGCAAAACGGGAAGCAATCGCCTGCGCGGCATGGATATGTATGTGACACTAGAGCCCTGCACCATGTGCGCGGGTGCCATTTCTTTTGCCCGCATAGAAAATTTGTATTTTGGCGCCACGGATGCAAAAGGCGGAGCAGTAATAAGCGGGGTTAGGTTTTATGAGCAACCGACCTGCCACCACCGCCCCAAAATCCACAGCGGCCTAATGGAACAAGAATGCAGCCAAATCTTAAAGGACTTTTTTAAGAAAAAAAGAAAATAAAAATCAGCTTGCAGAATTGGAATTTTTTTGTGCAAAAACTGCAGCAACCTCAACAATAAAGTTTTGGGTTTCAACATCATCTATCGCCACAAAATAACGAATAAGCCGATGTAGTTGAGACCATCTCAGAGGATTTGAATTTTTATCCATCGGCAAAATAAAATCAGGATTGACGGAGATTTCATCTTGCTCCAGAGTTTTAATCAGCTCCTGCAACTTTTGATTATTTTTAACAGCCATGGTAGTCCCCTTTCTTTTTATCAGCCCGGGGCTCCGAAATTAGATAACAAATTTCAAAGCCCCGCCTCTTATAAAGAACGATAGTTTTAAACCAAAGGAACTTTTGTTCTTTATAAAAGATAACCTCCTTGAAAAATCAAGGAGGGGAGGTGAAAACTGTTATACCACAGCCCGAATTATTCGTCGCAAAAATGCGCTTATATCTTCGGCTCCCCAAAGGGGAACAATTGGTATAAGGAGTTTTCACTCTCCACTGCGGCAACTCACCGCAGCAAGAGCATAATAGCAGATAGTTATAAAAAGACAATAAAAAAACCGCCCAATTGCGGATTAAAAAGTACATAAAATTTTATCTCAAAAAACCGCCGGACGAAAAAGCCAGAAAATGCGATTTGAAAGGCAAAAGTACCGGAGCGTACATCAGACGTACGTGAGGACACTTTTGACCTGAACAAATCACTCTAGATGGGCCATTATACGACCTTTTTGTCTTTGCCAATCGCGATCCTTCACAGCCTCTCTCTTGTCATAGATTTTTTTACCACGCCCGAGACCGAGCTCAAGCTTGGCAAGCCCTTTGTCGTTGAAGAATAATCTGATGGCAACCAAAGTTGCTCCCTTGCGTGCAAGAGCGTTAATGATGTCGATGATTTCCTTGTGCTTCAAAAGAAGCTTGCGGTCACGCTTTTCAGCATGGCTGGCATAACCCTTGTTGGCATACTCAGCAATAAACATATTAGAGATATAAAGCTCGCCGTCTTTTTCAATGCCGAATGCATCATTGATGTTGGCATGCCCCAAACGCAAAGACTTAACTTCCGTGCCGGTAAGCTCAAGACCGGCCACAAATTTTTCCTCAATCAGATAGTCAAAATGAGCGCGCCGGTTCTGGGCTACCAAACCGGTTGAAATATAGTCGCTTTTAACTTTCTTTGCCATTTGCCACCTTCATAATCTCAAAATACAAAGCACGTCTGACCTTGTATGGAAGCTCAGCATTAGCATATTGCGGAACAAATTGCAAGCACTTCTCCCACTCATCACGCCCCAAAACTTTGGCCTCACGCAGTTCAGGAACAATCCAAAATCTTTTTTGAGCAAAGATAATCTCACAGCCGCCCAAAGTGCAACCTTTAAAATTTTTGCCCTTGAGCTCTTGTGCCAGCCGCAAAAGCTCATCAGCCTCGGGCGCATAAGGCTTGTTGCCCGCACGTTGCAAAAGCTCTGCCAACAGACGATAGGCAATTTCACTGTGCAGAGTTGAGGGCAAATGAGCTGAAAAAGAAAAGATACTTTTGCCCAAGCACCGCACCCGATTGGCCATGATATTTTTGACCTCGTCTTCAAAATAAGCGCGGCTACGGGCCAACACAGCGGCCGTATCTGCCAGCCGTTTTTCAGAAAGCCCTATTTTGCGCTCCAGTTCCGGTAAAAACTTGCGAATTTTAACGCGCAAAAAATCATCGCTTTGGTTGGATTCGTCTTCCACCCACTCAATATTTTTGGCCTTGAGATACGCTTTCAAATCATCGGGACTATCATCAAGCTGCGGACGAATGAGGCAAATCCCGTCACGATAAGTCAGCGGCTGCATGCAAGAAAGCCCATACAACCCGCTGCCTCTTTGCAAGCGAAGCAAAAAAGTCTCTGCCTGTTCGCTGCTATGATGCCCCACCGCCAAGACAGAAACACCGTGCTCTTTGCACCATCCGCACAAGAGAGCGTATCTTGCCTCTCTGGCGGCGGCCTCAATATCGGCTGATGGCTTTTTTCCTTCCCAGGTTAGGATATGGTGTTCTATTCCAAAACGTTGCATAAGATTGGCCACATATTCAGCCTCTTGCCGCGAGGTTGGGCGTAAACCATGGTCAACGCTCAAAGCAACCACTTTTCGTCCCATATCTTTGAGCCGCAAAACCAGTGCCAGAGAATCAGCACCGCCGGAAACTCCGGCGGCGATAACTTGGTTCTCCAAAGGATAGCGCTCAAAGAAATCCTTCACCTATTTGCACTCCAAAGCTTTGGCAAAATTAGCGGCCTTGGTCTTAGTGGATTCCTCGGCTTTCGGAAACTCTGTCGGCAATGTCTTAAAAGCGGTGCAAGCCTCTTCTTTTTTGCCCAGTTCTCTCATGGTCATACCAAGCTTAAGCAGGCTGTCTGCGCCTTTGTTGCCGTCTTTGTATTTTTCCAAAACCTTTCCGAAAGCAACGGCAGCTTTAGCATAGTCCTTCTTTGCATAATAAGCCTCACCCAACCAATATTGAGCATTGCCGGCTAACTTATGCTCGGGAAACTTAGTCATAACAGCAGTAAACTTTTGAGCTGCTTCATCATTGCGGCCGGCATTGATGGCATCCATACCTTGTTTATAAATATCTTCCGCAGATTGGGTTTTGACCGGTGCCAGATCATCACCTTTAGAGATAGCTCCTCCCACGATTGAGGCGGGCGCACCTTCTGCCACCGGAGCCGCAAATTTTGGAGCCTCTGCCTGAGTTTGTCCCAATCCGCCACCTTCAATCGGTTTGCCCTCATACATCTTGAAGCGGATATCAATATCCTTGTTCATCACATCCAAGCGCTCGTTAAGCTTGTTGATTTTGAACTCAAGCTCATCAATCTTGCCAACAGCCTGGCGCAAGGTCTCATCAAATTCGCCCATTCTAACAGCCACACTCTGAGCCGAAGCCGGAGCGATTCCATCCTGCTTTTCGCGATAAGCCTGGCGTTGCAAAATCTGCACATCTTCCCTCAACTGATCAATCTCAGCCTGCAAAGCATTTTGAGCCTCAGCAGGAAAAGCGGGCAACAAAAGGGTTGAAGCCAACAAAGCAATTCTAAAGACCTTCATATCTACCTCATAAAAAAAACAATAAACCTTGGAATAAGATAATTTACTTTTAAGATAATAACAAGCACAAAAAAAAGCGTATCCAAAAAGGATACGCTTTTTTCAAACTAACGACAGAATATCGATTAGTTACCGGCCTTAACAACGGTAACGGCACGACGGTTCTGAGCCCAAGCGGCTTCGTTGTTGCCCAAAACAGCCGGACGCTCTTTACCATAAGAAATGGTAGAAATGCGGTCAGCAGCAATACCTTGAGAAACGAGGTATTGTTTTACGGCGTTTGCACGACGCTCACCCAAGGCCAAGTTGTATTCACGAGTACCGCGCTCATCGCAGTAACCTTGAACAACTACATTAACATTCTCATGTTTCTTCAACCATTTAACCTGAGTATCCAAAATCTCGGCAGAATCCGGGCTAATGGCAGAGCTGTCGAAAGCGAAGAAAACTCTGTCTTCGGCATTTTCCATGAAGTCACGAGCCATTTTAGATTCGCACTCGCTGCCGCCGAACAAAGAACTCTCGCTCAGAGAAGAACAGCCAGACAAGGCAATGATAGCACAGAACAAACTTAAAAGTTTTTTCATTTTATTATCTCCATATGGGTTTTAATATAAATGTAATCGTTAAATAACTAATACAGTTTTAACTTAAGCAATAAAAATTTAATTTTCAACACCAAAAACAAGAACTCCTCAAAAAAAGCATAAATTTTATCAAAAGGGCCTGCATTTTTAGTTTTTGGCTTGCAAATTTTGGCACTCAAAATCAAATTTCTCTATAAGAGATAAGTTCTGGTTCCGATTCTTAAAATAGAGCTTTGGTTTAAGGGAGATATTTTAAAACGCCAAAGCCGGCCTACCTTTTGGGTAGAACCGGCCATGGTCTTAATTTTTTTTCTGAAGAGCTCCGTAGACCTCTTCAAGCTGAACCCAAATATCCGTCACGGCTCCGACCTTGAGTGCGTTGCGGTTGCGGATTTGGATTTCGGTGAAAAGCGCCCGCATGGTTAACGGGTACTTTTCCGTCAGTTTGGGTAACACTTCCAAAAAGAAGTGTCCGACCTCTGGACGCGAGAAGCTGGCATGGGCAATGCCAAACAGCTTCACCATTTTCTTGGCAAAGCCTACATCCCAAGCCGGGCTTGCCGTTTGGAACATAAATTCCAGCATCACAGGAAGTTCAAACACCGGCAGAAAGCTAAAAATTGTTGTTTGCTTTACCACCCCTTCCCCTTCCTTGGGTTCGAGAAATTGTTGCATAGCCTTGTCAAACAAAGCTATAAACTCTTTTTCCTTCCCTTTCAGAAGTTCAGGATAGTCCTGCAGACCTTTGGCAATCCCTTTCAGATCAGCATTCTCCGTGCTTTCTTTCAAAAGCAGAGAAAGTACTTGCCTGAACTCTGCATCCGTACGTGCCCCAGCATACAGATTAAAAAACAATTTTATATTCATGGCCTAATCTTTTAATCTGTTATACATAAAGCCATCCCACGAGAACCAATTAAACTTGGTCCGCAGAACAGCATCTTTGCAAGGCTCGCACACGGGCAGCTCCTTTTCAGAAACCTCCAAAATGCGTCCGTTATCCATAAGGCAAAGGAAAGTTTTTTCCTCACCCTCAGGGGTCATAAACTTCTGAGCCCAAGCCTTGGTCTCAAAAGTAGACGTGCCCTCAACGGAAAGGCGAACCGATGACATCTGCGGCTTTGTCCCCAACGAAGTCAGCTCTTTGAGGCCGGCAATCCGCTGGAATGCCTTTTTCACTTTGCCAGAAGAAAGCTGGCCGTCATCTTCCAGAATTAGTTCAGCGTTCCAGTAACCATCCTCAAAAGTCACTACAAAAGTGGCAGAATAAAAAGTTCTAACCTCAGAGCCACAGCTCGGGCGATTGATAAAACGCCCCATTTTATAAAGGCGCAGTCCCTCATTAGGAAACAAATTAATCCGGAAAGTATCAATAAACTCTCCCGAAGAAAGTGTATAATACTTATTCTCCTGGCTGCAGCAGATTTGCATCAGCATGCCGGCTTGTACTTTGTTTTCAGGATTGTTGCAAAATTCTTGCAATCCAACCCCATTGATAAAACAATCGACGAGGTCTCTGTTTTTACGAGATTTACATTTCGGTTTAGGCAATCCGTCCGGATGAAGAACCGTTGGGATTTTGTTCAAATTTTCCATAGTATTTGGGTTTTTGTGATGTACAAAATGCTATCTGCACATCGGGTTAATAAATCTAACATAATTTTTTTCAGATACTTTACAATTTACAACTTTAGACAAAATTAGTCAATATACTAAATGGCAAAACATCAAAATTTATGTATGGACATAAAAAAAGGACGCCGCTTTTGTTCAAAGCAGCGCCCGATCCGTATTTTTGGAAGAACTAAGCCCTAACTAGAGCTTTTAAGCCCTTCTCCCCAACATCAAGGCGGAATACGCAATCCGCCACGCGAAGGAGAGTCTTGTTGAGCGGCACCGGCGTCAGTTTGGCTCCGGCATCAAACATGATGAGGCCGTTGGTAACCAAACAGAGCAACTGATGCTCGTTGTCCTCGTCATCCTTTGCCGTCGTAGCAAGAGCGACAGATTTGAAACCGTCCTCCTGCTCAACCTCGCAAAGATACGGCCGCACGCCCATTTGCCAAGCTCTGGAGCAACATATCTTGCCAAAAACGTTTTCCACATTTTCAACATAGAGCCATGCTTCGTCTGCGAGCAAAAGCTCCGGTTCGGGCCCCCCATACTTCCTGCGAAGTATATAGGTCTCAGAGCAGTATATCCTCGGCCGCCTTGTGACCGAATTAGGTGATGGTTTCACTCTATACTTTGCTCGGCCACTCCCATTGAGAGACATATTTACGCCAGTCAAATCAACCGTAAAAGTGATAATATCACCCTCCTTGACATCGTTCTCCTGGCAGAACATAAAAAAGTCCCGACGCATGTATCTTTGTATCTGTTCCAACCACGTACGGAACTTCTCCGTACAACTGCCAGTGTGACCATAATCCACAATATATGGATAACGT
>CALXVW010000028.1 GCA_944392185.1 uncultured Alphaproteobacteria bacterium | reverse complement strand
GGCCTCACGCTCGTGGTGGCGAGCATTCAAGACCTCAAACTTGACATTGCTGGCCTTGCTTAACAAATCTGCCACTAACTCAGATTTCTCAATGGATGTCGTGCCAACCAAAACCGGCTGCCCTTTCTCATGGCATTCCAAAATGGTCTTGATGATGGCATTGTACTTTTCTCTCTCGGTCCGATAAATTTCATCGTGCAAATCTTGACGCTGAACCGGACGATTGGTCGGGATCTCTACACAAGTCAAATTGTAAATATCATTAAACTCGGCTTCTTCCGTCATCGCCGTACCGGTCATACCGGCCAGTTTGGGATACAAACGGAAGTAGTTTTGGAAAGTAATGGATGCCAAAGTCTGGTTCTCGGACTGAATCGGCACGCCCTCTTTAGCTTCTATGGCCTGATGCAAACCATCTGAATAGCGGCGCCCTTCCATCATACGGCCCGTGAACTCATCTATAATCACGACTTTGTTGTTTTTGACAATGTAGTCAACATCGCGAATATGCATCTTATGCGCACGCAGAGCCTGATTTACATGGTGAACCAAGCTTACGTTGCCGATATCATATAACCCGCCTTCTTTGATTAATCCAACCTCTTTTAATAGGGCCTCGACATGTGTCATACCAGATTCCGTCAAGGTAACGGATTTGGCTTTTTCATCTTTCTCATAATCGGCCTCTACCAACTGCGGAATAATCTTGTTGACCAAAATATATTTCTCAGAACTGTCTTCTGCCGCGCCGGAAATAATCAACGGCGTTCTGGCCTCATCAATCAAAATAGAATCGACCTCATCCACAATCGCATAGTTAAACGGGCGTTGAACCATATCGGAAAGGCGAAACTTCATATTATCTCGCAGATAATCAAACCCCAGTTCGTTATTGGTGGCATAGATAATATCACAGTTATAGGCGGCTCTGCGCTCTTCATCATTTTTCTCATGGACGATGTAATCTACCGTCAGGCCCAAAAATCTGTATACCTGTCCCATCCACTCGGCATCACGACGTGCCAAATAGTCATTGACTGTTACAATGTGAACTCCCTTGCCTTCAAGGGCATTCAAATATGCGGCCAAGGTTGCCACCAGCGTTTTTCCTTCACCGGTTTTCATCTCGGCAATTTGGCCGCGGTGCAATACAATACCGCCAATTAGCTGAACATCATAGTGACGTTGACCAAGTGTTCTCTTGGCTGCCTCTCTCACAACCGCAAAAGCCTCGGGCAAAAGCTCGTCTAATGTTTCTCCTTGTTTGATTCTTTCCCTGAACTCTTCTGTTTTAGCCTTGAGCTCTTCATCACTCAGCGGAGCTATTGTGGGCTCTAGTGAATTGATTTTCTCTACGATTTTGTATTGTCTTTTTACATAACGATCATTGGCACTACCAAAAAGCTTGCGTGCGAGGCTACCTATCATTTTATCTTTATTCCTTATTCTAACTTATTAATTAGTCTACATTTAGTGTTTTATTGCCAAGAAGTCAATAGATTGATACGAAGTTATAAACGCTCTTAAAAAAAAGTTGGAATATTTGCTTATTTTATTATATAAACTTAGCAGAATACAATTTCTTATAAGGAGATGATTATCATGAACAAAAATTATGCGCTTTTGGCTCTGAGCGGAGCTTTGCTCCTTAGCGTTTCTCAAGCTTGGGCTGAAGGAAAAGACGGAATCGCCGCTACCGTTAACGGAAAGAACATTACCGTGGCAGAAATCCGCGATGCCTACAACATGAACCCTGCCATCAAAGCTAAAGTTCCTTTTAGCGATTTTTATGAAAAAACCTTGGATGTTTTCGTTGATGGTGAATTGGTCTACCAGGCTGCAGTTGAAAGTAAGGTCACCGAATCCGATGAATATAAAACTCAGCTCAAAGCCATGAAAGAAGAATTGGCCAGAAAAATATACATCGAGCAACAAGTGGATAAGTTGGTTAATGATAAGCAGCTCAAAAAAGTCTATGCCGATTACAAAAAATCTTTTAAATCTGAAAAGGAAGTTAAAGCTAAGCACATCTTGGTTGACAGCGAAGCTAAAGCTAAGGAAGTTATTGCAAAACTAAACAAAGGCGGAAATTTTGATAAACTGGCTAAAGAATATTCCAAAGAGCCGGCCGATCTCGGATACTTCCCCAAAGAAGCTATGGTGCCTGAATTTGCCGATGCCGCCTTTGCGCTTAAAAAAGGAACATATTCTAAAAAACCGGTTAAAACTCAGTTCGGCTACCATGTTATTATGGTTGAGGACACCAGAGATTCTAAGCCATTAACTTATGAGAAGATTAAACCACAACTCAAAGCTATGATGGCTCAAAGCGCTATGGGAAAGGTTATCGATGACGCCGGGAAAGGCGCCAAAGTCACTAAATATGACCTTAAAGGCAAAACCATTACCGCTCCGACGCAGAAATAATCTTGCTTGTTCAAAAAAAACCCGCTCATACGAGCGGGCTTTTTTTATTTTTTCTTTCTGATAATCTCTAATTGTTTTTGCTTTATGTAATCTCGACGAACTTCCGGCATTCCTTCTTTTTGCAAGTAATCATTGAAAATAGCTTGAATATCCTGTGCATATTTTTTTCGGGAAATCGCTATATTGGCCATATTATACGCCGCGGCCTTAAAAATCTGATCATCATCTACCTGCAACTGCTCTGCCAGGCTCAAATACGGCGGCGTAAAAGTATCCTTTTTCTTCATGATACTGAAGTCATAAGAGCTTTTTTGAATCTTTTGCGCTATCTTTTCCGAGATTTCATTGTCTTTGGGGCGGCCTCGCCAAATAATGCTGCGTCCGGTCTTGGCCACCAAAGATTTTATTTTGCTCAAAATTCCTTTTTTCTTTTTTAGCTCTTCCATTGCATCATCTCCTTGTACATATAGCAAGATAATATGGCCGCTCTTAAAATTCTACTAACAAATATATTTTCTAATCTTTTGCTTTATATTGAGCCCACAAGCTTTCAATATAATCCCAGAATCCTTGTTTTTCTTCACAAGTTTTGGTCTCTTTATTCCAATGACCGCCGCTTGCCTCACATTCTTTTTCCTGCTGGTGCAAATATTCATAATAAAAATAGGCGCTGCCGCCAAGCAAAATCAACAACATCAATATAATCAACATATGTTTGGCTATAAACCAAAACATCCACAAAGCCAAAATTCCAAACATTATCAGCTTATCCATAAAAGCATCACCAAAGACATAAGCTTTCAGCCCAAAATACGCAAATGCCAAAAACAAAATCGTGTTAACCGGAGATTTTAGCGCCGATAATAAAATATGTTTCAATAAACCGGGCTTATTTTCTGCTTCTTTATTTTCGCTCATTATCGCTCTCCTTAATCTTTAACGTTAAGGATAGTTGCTTTAAGCTTTTTTGGCAAGGAAAAAACTGTTGCTTTAAAGTAGCGGAGATTTGTTGTATATAGATTTTGTTGCCGCACGAGGTTTTCGGGATTTGTTGCCGCGCGACAATTCCGACTAGATTTCGCTTAAGCATCATATTCATTCGCAAGCGAAACTAAGTCTCATTGCTTGGCTCATAAAAACAATCATTACTTTGATTGTTTTTATTTCACAGAGGCACTTGCTTTCTAGTTTCGTTTCGCTTGCTCACGCTTTGCTCACTCAAGCAAGAAAGCTTACGCCTCTTGTGGTAAAATCAACCGGAGCAACGGTTGATTTTATCCTCGAGCTCGCGGCCGAGGTCGCTCCTTCTCGCCTCAAAAAACATCTTTAAAACTAAAAAGCCGTCTCATTCGACGGCTTTTTATAAGTGGCGGGAGTGACGAGGCTCGTCTAGCTTGGTAAGTTCGTGCTTTGGCACTCACTAACCGCGCGTCGGGCACTTGCTTTCTAGTTTCGTTTCGCTTGCTCACGCTTTGCTCACTCAAACAAGAAAGCTTACGCCTCTTGCGGCAAAATCAACCGGAGCAACGGTTGATTTTATCCTCGAGCTCGCGACCGAGGTCGCTCCTTCTCGCCTCAAAAACATCTTTAAAACTAAAAAGCCGTCTCATTCGACGGCTTTTTTATAAATGGCGGGAGTGACGAGGCTCGAACTCGCGACCTCCTGCGTGACAGGCAGGAGCTCT
>CALXVW010000027.1 GCA_944392185.1 uncultured Alphaproteobacteria bacterium | reverse complement strand
TCTGGTAACCGTTACTGAATAATATATAATTAAAGTTGGTATACTAAATAGAGAAAAGCAGAGGACTTATGAGCGGAATTAGCTTAACCGCCAGTATGCGGTCGAATTTATTAAGCCTGCAAAACATCAGCGGGCAGGTTTCCTCTACTCAAAATAAGTTAGCCACCGGCAATAAAGTAAATTCCGCCATAGATAATCCGAGTTCATACTATACGGCCCTTTCATTAAATAATCGAGCCGATGATTTGAATGCTCTGTTAGATAGTATGGGTCAAGCGGTGAGTACGATCAAAGCGGCGACCACGGCGTTAGAGTCTGCGGCAGGATTTTTGGAACAGGCCTCGGCGGTGGCGACCCAAGCGTTAGAAACAGCTAAAATACCGAGTAAATCTTGGTTTGCATCTCAAGAAGATGTTGCGGCTGTTGTCAGTACTTGGGATGAACTTAAAGCAGCGCTTGAAAGTGGTAAACAAGGAAATATTGTTATTTATGGAAATATAGAGGCTCAAAATACTATTACTCTAAACGCCGGACAAAACTTGGTTGGTATCGGCTATTATGGAATAGATGAGCCGGATGTAGATAAATTTTCTCAATTGAATTTTGATTTGGAAGCAATAGGTAAAACAGAGGCCATAAACATCTCGGCGGACAATGCTATGATATCGGATATTTCCATCAAATCCAAAATGAAAAAAGATGTAATTAATCAAGTAATTTTGATATCTTCTTCAAAAAACACTACTTTTCATAATCTTGATATAATGATGGATAACAGCAAACAGGACTCTTATAAAGATAATAGCGTTGCCCGCAGCATTGGTATTAACTTCGGTTCATTGCAAACTGTTACTCTGAGTGGAACTAACAATATCTATGAAAAGAGCAAAGTCGAGAACAAAGAGATTTTGTCTTATGGTATATATTATGGTTCTACTCTAAATACCAAGTGCACCTTGCAGGGAACCTTAAACATCCAAATGAAGCAGAGCCAAAGTCGTGGATTTAATGGAACAGCTTTGGAACTTCAAGATGGTTCAAAATTAAATATAACCGGAGCCAACCGTGCATTGGAAAGTGTCAATCTGATTGCTCATGGTAATAGTCATATTAAAATAACAAATGCCAAAATAGGATTTTGTTATGGAGCAGCAAATCTTTATGATAATACCAAGCTGGAAATAGAAAGCGACAATACGTTCTATTCGACCATTTCAGAAGGAAAAGAGCTGCCTTTAGAAATAAATATTTATTCCGCCAATGTTAGTGTTAATAGTCAATCAACATTCAACACATTTACAAATTACGCTCAACGTCTTCTAACAGTCAATGCGGTAGCGGGTTCTATTTTTGGAATAAACGGTAAATTATATCAGGCGCAAACAGAAACGCATGACAATACTGTACAAGGGAATGTGCTATCCGCCGACTGGAAAGAGCTAAGCGATAAGAAAGCAGAAGAAATAATGGCTCTAGATTGGATTAACGAGCAAAATAATAACCGAGATTTTGACTATAATTACGAAAATGAAACAGGAGCAGACAGCAGTCAATATACGGAAATTATTTCTCAATATGATGCATTAATAAAAGATGCCGGATACAAAGGGATAAATCTGTTGCAAACAGATAAACTGACGGTAAAGTTTAATGAGAGCAATTCAGCGAATTTAGAGGTTAACGGTAAGGATATGAGCTCAACATCCTTGGGTATATTAACTACAGATTGGAGAAATCAAACAGATATAACTCAAGCGGTACGAGAACTAACGGTTGCCATAAACAGTATCCGTAGCTATTCTTCAGAGCTTGGGAATAATTACAACATCATCACGACCAGGCAGGACTTTACCAATAGTCTGATAAATGTCTTAACCGAGGGGGCAGATAAGTTGACACTTGCGGATATGAATGAAGAAAGCGCCAATATGCTGGCCTTACAAACCCGTCAACAATTGGCGATTAATTCTCTTTCTCTAGCCTCCCAGGCCAGCCAATCAATTCTCAAGTTATTCTAAGGCAAAAAATGCATTATTACTAGAGCGGCGGAATATTTATCTGAGCAATGCTTCCCGGGCGAATTTTGGTGTTAGAATAGCGCATATTTCCGGTCTCAATCACAAAACGCTGTCTTCCGGTCATCTGTGCTGCCAAGTCATAGAAATCACGAGCATTAAGTTCCTGGCGCTGAGGATTCATAATGTACAAAACACAACCCTGTGTTCTTTCGGCCACACCGCAACGAGCCCGTCCTTTAGGTACTTCCGGGTTAACAACCACTCCCTGCAAGCCGTCTCTGACGACTTTTGAATCGGTAAAGAACAGCTTGGTAGTGATAATCCCTAAAAAGAACAAGACTGCCCCAATCAGAATAAGAATTTTCTTAGTCAGATATGGCGGCAGATCGGCACCGCCGGCAGTAGAGGGAGCATACTCATCTTGCAAATCATCATCTTGCAAGAATTGAGGATTATCATTCCTTACCGGCTTTGCAACAGAGTTTATCGGAAACTGCTCATCATCTAAATAAGTGTCCAAATTAAAAGCATCATCCCCAACATCGGGTAAAGAATTTTGCGGTTGTTGCTGGGTAAAGGGATTGCTCATCGGTGGTCGCTGAGCTGAAGGTTGTTGATTTCTCTCCATAGAAGGAACACTCATCGGAGCAGCTTGAGGCATTCTGTTGATGGGACGTTTAACTTTTTTTAGCATAGGCCTTTGCGGCATATTAGAATTATTTTCCATAAGCGCCATCCTTACAAATTATTCTGCAAGTGCTTGGTTGTTTTGAGAGTTTTAATGATTCTCGGTACCATAAAAACAATAGTTTCGGATTTTGGCTTGTTAACGCCGAATATCTCATTAGGAATACCAATAATCAAGAAATTTTCTCCCAGTTTACTGCGAATATCAAATTGAGTAATTTCGCCATCACGCGCTTCTAAAGTTATGTTAGCAAAGATTTTATCATTTTGCTCAAAAGAAGATTTCGCCAAGATAGAAAGATCTGTTTCCATTGAGGATCTGAGAGCACATTTACCGATATCGAAACGAGAAAACCAAGTGTTGGGAACCACAAATTTTCCTTCTGCGACCGGCTCGATTCTGGCCTGGGTACCCAAAAAAGCATTAAGGCTTGCAATGTTGATATCATTTGAGGTTGTTAAAATCCTGCCCAATACGCCGCTTTTAGCACTTTTAACCGAACCAAGGTCAAACGTGTGTAGCATTTTTTGCCATTCAATATCCTTATTATTATAAGGATAAAGGGTAAATACACGCACATCATAAGCAATAAGAATAGGATTTTCTTCAAAATATCCGATTAAATTAACAATCTGATTTTTTAGTTCATAATCAGCATCAAAAGTTATGGTGTAGTCATCAAAATCAGCAGTAAAGTTAGTAATGCCGGCACCGCGCAAAACATCTAAAATTGCGAGCAAGATAGGACGAGATTGCGGCACATAGAGGCTAAAATTGGCTTTGCGGCTGATACGCAAAGTTTTGTTGTTTGCATTATAGGTATAATAAACTTCGGCCGCCTCGGTAATAACATTAATAACTTCGGTCAGTTCTCCGCGTAAATTTTCAGCAGAGATACTGGTATAAGGAGCATCTTTGGCCACCAACTTGATACCTGCCTCTTTTGTGAGTTTGAGCAAAGCTTTTTCAGCCGGCATGGTCTCAAAAGAAAATCCGGTTACTTCAAAACGCGGCAACAAATCATTTTTACCATTACGAACCAAGTTAAAAGCTTTGATATTGTACGGAATGGTAGAAATCATCTGTTGAGTGTTCCAGTTAACAAAACAACGCAAGGGAACTTCCAAATCAAGTTGATTGGCGCCTTTGGGCGTGCGGATAACCGGATATTGAGGCTTTTCAATTTGAGCCGTATAAACAGGAGCTTTTAAGATTTTTTGTTGCTCATCTTCCGTGCTTTCACCCCACCAAGAGCCACAACTGCACAAAAGCAGCGTAAAACTAAAAAAGATGATATTTTTAATTGTTATTCCCATAATTACTTCTGTCCGTTACTTACAGGCCTCTGAGAGGCTTGATTGGGTGTTTGACCTCCTTGAGGCCTTTGCTGTTGTTGAGGGGATTGAGGCTGCCGCGGCTGCGGATTTCCTCCTTGTGTTTGAGCGTTTTGCTGCTGATTGGGGGCTGAAGATGATTTTTGATTTTCTTTTAGGAGTTTTTCGACCACCTCATCCATAGACATTCCGGCTCCCACGGTAGGATCAACGGATTTATCAATGGCACCCAAGGCCTCTTTCATTTTTTTGAGCTCATCCTTATCTTGCTTAATCATATCTGGAGAGGCGTTGTTTTGCAGCTCAGTTTTATATTCATTAAGATTTTTCTTAAGAGCGTTAATCCCGCCGGCAATTTTTTTCTCAACATACGGATAAAGATCCGGATGCGCAACAATATAATCCCCGGTTTCGCTGATTTCTTCCAATACATCCAAAATATAACCATAGAAAGGGTATTCTTCCATGGCAATATTCCCTTTTCTGACGCAACGAGCGGCGATTCTGGAAATTGTTCTGTCATAATAGTCTTTTAACAAAACATAATTATCAACGTACCAAAGATCGCCTTGGCTGTCTTTACCGCTGCTAAAAGATTTATTTTGTTCCATATTTTCCAACTCCTGACGTTATTTCTAATGTAGTTTAGCAATGTCTCTTTGTAAATTATTATTTTAATCTTTTAGAGAACTATTTTTATAAGGATCATTAGTTTCATCTACAGAGGCAGAATCGAAGATTCCCGGATAATGCTTCAAAATCGGCAAGGGCTGAGAGTTTGCAATAGTTTGCGGAGAAGATACATGTTCTTGGAAGAATAAATCCCCGCTATAAATCGGGCAGTTTTCAGCCAGAGGCTGCAAATTATTATTGTGGAAAGTTGTTGCTTCCGCAGAATCTTCAGGCACATAATCCCATTCCCAATCAATTCCTTCACCTGAGTTATCTTCATTTTGAGAGGAAGGCTCTTCTTCATAAACCCATTCCCAATCTTGAGCTGCCTCTAAAGGCTCAGATTTTTTCTCGGGAGCAGAAGTAAAACCCCAGTCATCAGGAGTATCCAATTGTGCTGGTTCAATATCTTCTTCTGGCTCATAAGAGGGAGTATCTTCAGGTAAGGCATCAAAACTTTCAAGCCAAGAATTGGTATCATTTTTTTCTTCAGGTAAGTCCTCAAAAGCTTCTTCGGGTTCTGGGATGTCGGATTGTTTTTGTTCGGGCGCAAGAGAAACCTCATCAATCGGACTGTCATCAATGTCGTTTTCAACAATAGGGGGTGTATCAGAGATTTCTGATAGAATAGGCATCTCTGCAGCCAAAGAATCTTGAGAAGCTTCTTGGCGTTCTGATTTTATTATTTCAGGCTCTTCATTCAGCAGAGCTTCCTTTTTTTTCTTTTTCTTCTTTTTCTTTTTCTTTTTAGGCATTTCAGATAAGACAACGGGGGCATCTTCACTGGTTTCATCGGAAGCTGTAACTTGCTCAGGCAAGACATCGGAAGCAACCATTCCATCAGATGAAAAATCTTCTTGTGCCTCTAAAGAGGATTCAACAAAAGTTTCTTGATGAGTATCAGAGGAATTATCATTACCGAAATCAAATCCGGAAGGTGTTTCTTGAAGATCAGAAAGCTCTGAACTATCAGCATCATCAAACAAATTTACCGGTTGAGTATGAGGTACTTCATCTTCGGTTTGCATAAAATTATAATCACTCTGCGGAATAGGAGGCGGAGTATAAGCCGGAGCCTCAGTCTGCTTAATGACGATAGGATTAGCATTCAGAGCTTCAATAATATTTTGTGTTGAAGCCTTTTGGCCTTCTTTTAAGGCTAAAGAAATGGCAGCTGAGAGTTCTTTAGTTTGCTGCTCGGCAATTTTCTGATAAGTTTTTGATTGTGCTTCAATTAATTTTGTTAAGGCTTTTTCGGGGAAATTAATTTGGATATTTGTTTCGGCGGGTTGAATTTTTTTGTTCTTTCCCTTCTGTGCCTGTTCTTCCCCAGAAGATGCAATCTGTAGATTAGCCAGCTGATCGGCGATTCTGCTAAGTACGGCAGAGTAATCAGTTGTGTTGATTTGAATATTGTTGGCATTGTTATTCGCAGCGGTTGAATTGTTTTGGTTAAGATTATTGTGCTGGACCATCATCTGTACAAGATTTTGTTGCGATTCGTTAATGAGTTTTGCGATTTCCAAAGTATCGCTTTTTTGACGTTCTTGAAAAGCGGTAATCATTTGGCTGACATTTTTTTCACTTTTTTCAATAATCAAAGCAATATCTTCGCCGACAACTTTTAACGGAGCCGCTGTTTGGGAGGAATTATTATTTGCAGCCAAGGTTTCAACTTTAGCAATTCTTTCAAGAATCTGTTGCTGGCTGTTTAGAAGTATTTTAATAAGCTGTTTTGTCTCTTCACTAACTTTAGTCGTTGGTTGGACTTGAGTTTGAGCAACCCCGGCAGCAGCAGAGATCTGAGCTTGAGCCTGCAACATCATTTGAGAGATATTTTTCATTTCCTCCCTATGTTCAGAGTTTTCTTCTTGTAAAACCTTTATAATTTCAAGCTGTGTTTTTCCGAGCGTTGCAATAATAGTTTTGATTTCTGTTTCATGAGCCGCAGAATTTTTTTGCATGGCGGAGGATAAAACGGTTGCAAATTCCTGAGCAAAATTTTTATCCATGGCCAGCTTTGCTGTTCCAACCGAAGCATTGGCCGGAGCAGAAGCCTGAGCCTGAGCTGATGTCGTTGAAGCCGGGGTCATTCCTTGTAATTTTGCAGAAGCCTGAACCTGTGCTTCAGCCAGAGCCGTGGCCAGAATTTTAGCTTGTTTTACGTCTTCATCGGCAATGTCTGTAGTTTGATTTATTGTAGATTTTTCAATCCCTTCTTTCTCAGCTAATTCATCAACATAATCTTGGAGCATGGCGCCACCTGGGAGTTGTCCGAACATTCCTCGAATTTGGGGAGAGAGCGCCAAGAGCATTTTATTAAAAGCAGCTTTTTTTTCTGCATTAAAGATATGGATTTGCCGATAGATATTTAAAAAACGCTGAGCAACGACAACGGGATCTTCTTCGCCATTGCGCTGAGCTTTTCGTCTTGCTTCAGATGTTTTATCTAAATCCATATGGTTAATCTCAGGTTAAACTTTATCCATACTACCAAGTCTAATCCTGATGTCGTAAATTTCCGGTTAACAAAAAAAGAAAAAGCCTGCAAAACTTGCAGGCTGAAAATTAACTTGAAGTAAGCTATAAACTAATGAACACGACTTTATGAACATTAGATAAATCATCATTGCCGAGTTCAATTTTTTCTTCAGGATTCCAGCGAATTCCATAAAGGCGTCCATCATCGTCCTCGCGAATAGAGATAATTTTGGCCTCTTCTTCTGAAATAAAATAAATGGCAATATCTCCGACGCTGACAACTTCTTGCGGGTCGATATACAATATAGAACGAGTAGGGAGCAAGGATCCCAAACGACGTGTACACAGGTTAACGGCATAGGCGTCCTTCTTATTATACAAAGAAACAGGACGCTGAACTTTTTTGATTTCTTCATCAAAGTCGATGATAACATTCCCATCCTTTCCGGCAGAGCCATAAACAGAAATTTTCATTCCGTCAGGAGAGGCATTGCCAAACGATGCGATTGCACCGCGAGGATTGGATAAAAGTTTATATTTAGCATCATTACGTTGAATGATTTCCTCAAGCATTCCTTTTTCATCAAGGCTCTTAATTTCATCACGCAACTCTTCAGAAGACAATTTCAAAGCTTTAGCAATATTTTTAAATTCTTTATCAGAAACTTCCCTTTGTCCCATCTCAATACGGTGGTAAACAGACAAGGTCATGTCAGCACTTTCGGCAACTTCAATCAAAGTGAGATTCTTTTCATTGCGGATTTGTCGCAAGCCGGCGCCCAAAGTTTTCAAGCCGGATTTTTCATTAATTTTATTACGACGCTCTTGTTCCCTACGCCAAGCCTGAACGATTTCTTGCTGAGAGTTTTGCTCATTAACAAACAATTCTTGCAAAGGACAATCCAAGAATTCGGCCACGCGAACAAGCTGCTCTTGATCAACTCTGCGGTAACCTTTTTCAATTTTTGAGATTGCAGATAAACTAACTCCGAGATGATCGGCCAACTCCTGCATTGAACGCCCACGCAGACGGCGGTACATTCTGATCTGGTTAGGGAAAATAATTTCTTCCATTTTAGATTACCTCATAAAAAACAAAACAATCATTCTGCAAAATATATTACTCAAAGCAAAATATTAATCAAGAAATTTAGTACAAAAAAAGACAATTTGTGTACAATTTGGCATAAATAGAAGCCGAACAGAAAAAACGTTCGGCTTTAGGAAGATTACACAAGTTTTATGGGTGATAAACTTCAAACTCGTATAGATTTGTTTCTGCGGCCATATTTGATGTAGAGAAGATTCTATAATGAGCATCTTTAACTTCATCAGCAGAGAACATACTTTCTTGCATAGCTTTATTGACTCTGTTTTTGCCATGATGATTAAACCAGTCATCATAGTATGCACTAAGACGATAATAGTTTTTCTTGCTTTTTTCATCAATTTCGCCATCGACGGTTCCGTCTTTTGTTTTGAATGTTTGTTTTTTATTAATAACACCATCGGATTGAAGGGTTGTCCCTTTTCCTTTGGCATCGATATGAGTAAAAGAAGTCATCATTCGTTTCCGTCCTTTTTTATCGGCCTCTCCGATATTAAAACGAACAACAGATTTTGAACCATCTTTATGAGTTTCAATATATCCGACAAATTTTCCGTTTTCATACAAAGCCTCTTGGGAAACATAATCATGGTTGCGGAAATTATGTTGAGCATTGGGCATACGTTGAGCCATGGCCTCTTTGGCCAGAGCGATGTTGATTCGATCGGCATCTGCAGAATTTTGACCAGCCATCAGATTTTCAAAATCATTTTCATTAAGAGAGCCGTCTTTTTTGTAGAGTTCGGATGAAAAACTGCTGTTGCGTTTGATTTTGTCTTCATACCATACTTTTCCATCTTTTTCATGTCTGATGGTTCTGACGGTAAAGTGAGAGTTTTGAATTCTACTTTTAACAACTTCGCCATTTTTGAGTTTTTCTTTACGAACGGTTTTAGTTCCGTCGGCGTTTTCAACAAGAGTTAATTTTTTATTTCCGCCTCTGGTTTCCAGAATATATTGACCGGTTTTTTCATCATAACGTCCGTTTTTCTTGATTCTTGCAGCTCTGCGATTCATAGCGGCACGGCGCACATAGTGGACAGGAGCCACCGCCATGGCTTTAATCCCATGACCAATATGTTCGCCAATGGGATCAGCAACGGATTTTTTGAGTTTAAGAGCCGCAGATTTAGTAAAGGAGCCGGCCATAGTTCCAATAGAGCTGCCGATACTGGTGCTGCTGATAGATCCGGCGAATTCCCCGGCAAAACTTTTAGCAGATCCCAGAACGGACCAAGTCAATATCATCACAAAGCAAACTTCTAAAAAGGCAGTAGAGAACCAAGGAAGTTTAGCCAAAATATCAGAAAGTACGGCTTGCCCGGCACTTTCAAACATAGAATCAAAATCGCTCACAGAATTTGTAATAATAGATTGATAGGCAACCACCAACATTAAAGCAATCAGAGAAACAAAGACAAACTGGAACATTGAATTAAGAAAAGTTTCCCAAATTTTCTTAGTGTATCCTCTTGTAACTTTAAAAGCATAAGAACCAATACCAAAAGGAAGCAAGGCAGCAGCCACAGCCATTTCAAAAATGGCATCAACCATCATAAAAGGTACCGCCAAAAGCAAAACCATTGCCCCTATCCATAGGCCAACACCCACAAGCATATAATTAAGATGAGGAATAATGAAGAATCTTTCTTTCCACGATTGGCACAAGCTGGCACTTCCCAAAGCCTTAACTTTAGCGACTCTGTTTTGGATAAGCGTCATCGTACAAATGATGCTATCGCCCATAGATTTAGGTAAAGCACCTTCCCCTTTTTTATCATCGCTAATTCCGGTATCTCCGGAGCAGGCTTTAAGAGTATCTTTGGGCATATCCTTCCCGGAGGCATCAGTTTGTGTACCAACCTTAAAATCTCCAGTGGCCACATTTCCCGGTTGAATAATAGTTTGGGCTAATTTTTGTCCTGTTGTATAAACGGGTTCCAGAGCATAATTAAAGAAGTCCATGGCACCGTGCTGTAAAATGATAACAACCAGCATAACAATAAAACTCTGAGTAATAAGAGAAGAAGCCAAATCTTTAAGATCTCGGACCTCAAAAGATGATACAAAAGCCAAAATTTGTAAAGCAATCCAGATTCCGAAAGCAATAATAACAACCTTTATAATAGAGCCGGAAAAAGTATTAATGGCATGTTGCGCAATAGAGCTGGCAGTGTTAAAAACGACAGCAAACAGAGGGCAAAAAGAGCAAGTTTGCATTTCTTTGTAAAAACATCTAGGATCGCAATTGCCGGTACAAAGACTAAAAGCAGAAGCAGCTTGCCTGTCTGCAATTTGTTGATTCGTTTTTAGTAATTCCTGATTTAATGCATTTTTTTGAGCAGCAGAGGTATCAGAAGATTTTATTGTGGAGATTAATTGTTCACGCTTATTTTCTAAATCAGAAATATCCTGATCTTTTTTTAACAAAAGAGAATTAAGTTCTTGGGCTTCCTCCGCATCCAGTACATTTTTAGTTTGTAATTCCTTAATACGTGTAGCCTCGTATAAGTCTTCTTTAGTGTAGTAACGCTCAAGAAGGTCATTAAGTTCTTTGCCAGAAGAAACATTCAATTTTCCCTTCAATTGTCGCAGCTCTGCCATAGTTTCAGGCCAGGGATCGTTCTCTAAAAGTTGCTTAAATCTTTGAATATTTTTTTTATCGTAAGAAGTTATTAATTCTTTAGTACGAGCATTTTGCTTATCTTCAGGAATAGATTTTGCAGTTTGTATCAAATTTGTTAACTCATTTTCTTCTTGAGGAGTGCGAGTTTTGTCCATCAATTCCAAAGCTCGATTTATATACTGATTTGTATTGTCTTCTAACTTCTGGGTATAACCATTGTGAGAATATAGCAAAAGGAACAAAAGCAGGCAGGCACAGCAGATTTTTTTGCAAGAAACAAGCATATTCATCATTTTTCGCCTCCCTCTTGTTTGGGGTTATCGGACTTTTCTCCATTTTCATCTTTTTTGTTGCGAGTTGCAAACTCATTATAAGATTTATCAAGAGCATTGCCGGTATCTTTAGCTTTCTGTCCGGCATTTTGAACTGCAGCTCCGGCTTTTTTCAAACCAACAGCAGACATAGCTTTGCCAATTCCGGTTGTCATGTTGCCGACACCCCTGGCCGCCATACCGCCAACTGTCTTAGCGTCTCCTTTGCCCTTACCTGCCAGGCTCCTAACACTACCAGCAACTCCACCGACGGCCTTTCCAACAGCATTTTTTGCCAATCTTCCGCCCTGGTAAAGAGCGGCATCTCTGGCCCAGCCGACAGGTTTCATCGCCTGATCTTTTGCCCATTTAGTCGCTGCCGTAGCCCAATGGTGCATAGGTTGCTGATTGCCAAAAGCTTTATCCGGGAAGAATTTGTTGACCAAATCCGGCACGGTAGCTTGTACCAGTTTGAAAGAATAAAGGAAAGCAAACAAGATTAAAACAAAAGTTGTGCTGAAAATTGCCAGTTTAGAAGCGGCATAATTTATATCGGCTTCTTTTTGGGTGTCTGACATTTTAACAGCACCTTTCTCAGCCATAGAGGCACGATCGTAAACTTCATATAATTTAGCCAAGCCTTTAGGCGCGTTAGGATCTTCTTCTACCGTGGCATCCTCATCTTCATAACTATACACGGCATCAGTTAATTGTACGGTAAAGGTTGTTGTCATTGCCAAAAAAGCAAAAGTTGCCGCCGATTTTGCAATAATACTTATGCAAATAGAAAATTTATCTTTAGTGATGTCAAAGGGCCATAATCCAACAACAATAGGTAAAGCAACGACAGCAAAACCGATTTTAAAGGATAAGTCTAAAAGATAATAAGCAACAGCAACGGTCAAAAGCATCCCTGTACACCAAATAAACATCCCTTCAAACCACATCCAAAAGTTTGTAACGGTGTGCCCAAACGGATGCCAAGCACCGCCGTCTTTGAGGGAAGCATAACACATAATAGCATCTCCTAAAATCATATTTTCAGAAGTTATATCACCGATAGCTTTTGTTGCTCCCAAGATAGAGTTCATAACGGATTTAGGCATAATATCGGTAGGTCCGGTATAATTAATATTGCCAATGGTAAAACTAGTTAAAGAGGTATAATTTTGGGCAACAGTTACACCCGTTGCAATGTTTGTTAAATCAATAACCCCTTCTCCTCCGGCTGTCCAAGCCATAGATGGACTTTGGGGAACATACTGATGCTGAGAAAATCCGGAAGGGAAAGTTGCAATGGTAGATGGTCCGCAGGCTCCATCTACATACTTAACCACACCAGTCAATAAATACAGAGGATCAACCCATCTACTGCCTTGTTTTATTTCAAAGTGAAGGTGAGGACCGGTGCTGGCACCCGTTGATCCAACAAAGCCAATGACTTGCCCTTGAGCAACATCTGCTCCGTTTTTATGCAGTTGAGATGACTGAGGTAACATATGGAAATATAAAGAAGTCCAGCCCCCTTCATGTATAATTTTAGCATAATTTCCTGCTCCGCTTGGCTGACTGGCATAGTAAATTTTTCCCGGACCTGAAGCAACAATCTTAGCCCCGACTTTTCCTTGAGTACCAATATCCAAACCTTTGTGGTTTGCATAAGTCTTTCTTGTCGGATGGAAACGACATCCGGTAGGAGAGGTCAACCACCCTTCAAAAACCGGAGGAATAATAAAATTAGGAATTTGTGTCTTTGCAAAATCTTCAGCTTTTTGTCGGGCTAAGGCAAGTTTGGCTTTGTCCTCCTCACTCAATTCCTGAGGAGCAACTTCTTCCTGCGTAGGATTGACGGTCACACCGACATTGTCAATTTCTTTATATTGTTCATCAGTTAGTTCCCAGTCATATTCTTGAGTGTATGGTTTAATTTTTTCGGGATCCCAATAAGCTTCAGCAATTTTTGCTCCCAAACCCATAATTGGGGTAATAAAATAGGTGCTGACCATTCTAAGGCCCAACACAATAAATGTATAGGCCAAAGCAATTTTGAAAGCAAACTTTATAAGCTCGTTCAAGATATTTCCCGGCTCGAGTTGGGTAAGCGACGAGACGTTTCGCAACCCCCAAAAGACAACCCAAAGAGCGGAGCCGATCCCTAGAAGTATCAAGCCAGCTTTTTGAGAGAGGCTGTAGGCTTTTGAGGCGGCAGTCATAAAAGCAGAAGAAAGTTTTTCCACAATCAAACAAGACCAACAGCCAGATTGATACTTAGCACGGATTATATTTACAGTTGGACAATCATCCGTCAGAACTTCAGATGCTTCTTGTGCAGCTTGGGCAATTTCGTAAGTTTCTTCCAGATTGCCGGCACTTTTGTTAGCTGCAGAAGCCAAAGAAGAGCCTTTGCCATACAAAGAAGATGCATAATTTTTTATTGCCTGAGCATCATCAACACTAATAAGTTCGGAGTCTTGCAAAGAGTCCAACTCATTACTAATAATGTTAACATAATACAACGCAGAGTTAATATTATTTTCATCAAGACTTGTATCCGTATTAAAGCGAAAAGCACCCTTTTCTCCGGTAAAAGAAGCAAGATATTGCAGAGCAGTTTTTACTTTTCCAATACGTTGCTTCCCGTTTCTAAAGAAATCATCAGAAACAGAAGAATCCAACAATTTCAGGATATTTTCATCAACTTTTTCGGCCTCAATGTTGTTGTCCTTATAATAAGCCAAGATTTTGGGTTTAGCTTCCAAAAGCATCTGGGATTCTTCTGCAGAAAGCGTCCTGTCGGCCCACCCATTGCTAACACAGCCCAAGCAAAACATCGCTGCCAGAGGTAGAGCTAATAAGAAACTTTTTATGTTAGCGTGCGTCAACATCACTTTTTCCCCTGCGGTCTACCGGCGATTCGGTTCATTGCTTGTTTCATTGCTCCGGCACGGTTGAGAGCTCGGCCCAAACCCGTTTTTTCATTAAAGGCAACCTTCTTTGCAACCCATCCAAATCCACCGGTAATCATACCGAGTATGGCTTGTCCGACAGCCTTAAGATTTTGTTGGAATTTAGCATCGATATGAGCTCCGATAATGGATGATGTGAGTTGTTGAGAAACAGCCATGCTACCGAAAACCAAAAACCCAAGCATAAGCAAGCAAAGAGTTGCGATACTGATTTGTTGGAAATGAGTTTGGGGGTCATCAGGGTTAAATATTCCACCTGTCTCAGGGTTGGTAATTAAAGATATCATCGCCAACAGCACCGTTGCAATGATAATTGAGAAAGCCATCATAAAAGCAGCAGAGTGCATAATATTGGAAAATCCGATACCGGTCCATTTTTTTGTTGGGCCAAAAGCATAAGCCATGATAAATATTGGCAACATCAAGATCATCATACCGAAACGGAAGACGCTGTCTACCAAATAAAAGACAAATCCAAAACCAACCACATAAAAGAGAGCCCACACCAACAATCCGGTAAGCCACGGCAAGAGGCCGTCCATAGACATTGCCACCAAAGCCATCTGGCGTCCCACGCGTAATTTATCAACCAAAGTGCAAATCATACAGCTCATGGTGCTTTGGAAAGCAGGAGGAAATCCGGTATCTAAAGAAGCATTGGTGTCGCCTTTCACTTTGCAGCTAACATTTTGGATTTTGAATTCAACTTCTTCGCCAAAGACCTTTACCGATTTAACCTGATCTTGAGCCAAATCCAATATTTGGCTGCCAAATTCCAAAAAAGCTCCATAAATAGGAAGTAAAAAATAATTTACTACATATAATAAAGTTCCGGAAGAATAGGCCAAATAGCCACACACAAAACATATGAATGCTTTTTTTACAATTTCATTCCAAACTTCTGCCGGGCTAGATTCGGTAACCGAGCTGACAAATTTTAAGAGTCTTAACGCCACCCAAATGGCAAAAGCTAACATCATTATACTGAGAGAACCTTTAGATAGCTCATTGTATTGTGTCATAATGGTTTTTCCAATCACCTTATAGATGATGTCTAAGACATGTCCTTGCCAACAATCAAGCTCTTGAGCCGGATCACCGGTTTGAGCTGCGTCTTTGGGGTTTGTTTCGGTTCCACCATTTCCTTGGTCAAAAGCGCCATTCACTTCATCAGAACAGCCAGACAACAACACTACTGCTGCCAACAAAATCATCAGCAATCTTAGAAAGTTTTTTATGTCAAAAGTCTTAATCATTTTTTCTTTTCCTTAAGCAGTATTTATCGTTTGTTCCTTTTCGAGCGCTTGTTGCGGTTATGTCTTGATCCTCCTTTAGATGCATGATTATGTCTTGTCTGCGACATTTTTTCTTTGGGCTGTCGAGGCTGAGATTTTTGCCTTCCTTGACTTTGCTGTCTTGCATACTGCCCTGTTTTTGGGTCTTGTTTTATTTTCTGCTGAGATTGTTTTTCATGAGGGGCTGTTGCCTCATCAGCATTACTGCTATTACCTTGATTAGAGGGCTCGTTTCCATCATCAGGAGAAATCTCTCTGTTATTATTTTCATTTTCATCAGCCGGCGTTGAAGGCTGAGGAGATGAACTCTGGTGATCGTTTGTTTTTGGGGAGCCTTGAGCTTCACTTAAGGTTGGTGTAGATTTTTGAGCTTGTGTTTGCTCGCTCAACGTCGGGTTTCGAGAAGCTTGTGTTTGCTCGCTCAAAGTTGCTGCGGCCTGGGCATTTTCAAAACCACCGCTATTAGATGAAGGAGCAGGATTTCCGGCGGTTGATTGAGGGTTGGAGGAACCTCCTGAAGAAGCCGGTTTCTTGTTTTGTCCACGCATTTTACGCCAAGAAGCTTTAATTCCTCTTGGTATTAGGCCAACGACCCATTTAGTACCCCTTTCAATTCTATCTCCGGCGGCCTCACGAATATTTTTAGTAGCTCTGGATGCGGCAGATTTAGCAAAAGACGCCCCCATTGTGGCGATTCCAGGAGCAATAGGCTTACTAATACCGCCGCTGGCAAATTTATCGGCTAAAGGAATCGCTTGTCCGGTAAATTTAAAACCGAAGACACAGCAAAAAAGTAAGATTAAGAAACCCATGGCAGAAATATCGGTCAATTCTTTTAGCTTTGTAGAATCCAAACTATTAAGGGTTTGTGCAATCTCAAACAAAGCACCCATTCTCGGTGTTTGTTTCAATATATTTTCACACTTTTCTTTATTTGTAGCATAATAATCCTCTTGCTGACAGAGACTAAATTCCTGATTTTCTTGTTCATCAGGCGTTTGGTTAAGGGCTTCATTTATCAAGAACATATTTGCACTAATCACCAGCCCGACAAATAAAAAGAGAAAAGCAC
>CALXVW010000026.1 GCA_944392185.1 uncultured Alphaproteobacteria bacterium | reverse complement strand
ACTTCCGAAACTTTTTTATTTTCGACATAGTCCATAAAGTCTGAGAATGCCAATTTTTCGGCATTAGCTTTTTCGGCATTGCCGGCAAACATATTCATAGCACCTGATAACAAGACGATAGCCAGCAGCCAGACAATAATATTTCTACCCATTTGCATTTGGATTCCTTTTTGGCAAATAATTAAATCAACGCTCTCTGGGTCACACACAAGAGCTTTTTTATATATAGTTTTTTTCTTTCCAAAACACAAGGCAAAAAAAAGCGGCCCTGCAAAGAGAGCCGCCATAAAAGCCACGCTGTCAAAAATTATTTGGCAGCATCAATAGCTTGTTGCAAAACGCCCTCATCCAAAGTTTGGATAATTTCGCCATTGAGAACCAGTGTCGGAACACCATTAACTCTGATTTTGCTAGCCAACGAAGATACATCAGACAAAGTATTATTAACTTTTTCAGATTCCATATCTTTCTTCAACTGTTCAAGATCAACACCGGCCAAAACAGCAGCTTCATCAATCTTAGCTTCTGTCAAAGGACCTTTAATATCAAAGATAGCAGAGTAAACTTCAGCGAACTTACCTTGCTCTTTGGCAGCCAAAGCAGCCTTAGCGGCATACTGAGACATCGGAGACAGGAATGCCAGAGGTTTAACAACCAGTTTGAGGTCGCTGTTTTTAGCAACAACATTTTTCAAAACCGGATAAATTCGGTGGCAATATCCGCAAGAGAAATCGAAGAATTCAACTAAAACAACTTTTCCCTCAGGATTACCTAAGAAACCTTCATTTTCGTTATTATAGAGTTCATCGGCACTTTGAGCCAACAACTCTTTAGCTTCTTTCAAAGCATTTTCTCTTTGAACCTGTTCATATTTCTGCATAGCATTAATAATCATCTCAGGGTTATCATTGAGAGCTTGCTCGACATTGCCGCCCTTATTGCAACAAACGATGCACATAACCAAAGCAACGATAGCTACAACCAAAGCCAACAAAGATACATAAACAGCATTAATTTTTTTCATTTTAAAATCCTCAAAAATTATAATCAACGCATTTAATCTAAACAAAGATGAAAATATTTACAAGCCCAAATTTAGATATTATTTATTGTTTTCTTCAGAATTTTTTTATAAATAAGGGAGTAAAATAGAACAAAAAAGCTATAAGAGGTCACCATGTTTCACATCAGTTTATCTATTTTTTCGCAAACCCGCGCTTTAGAAAACAAGATTGACTTGTTTCACGACAAACTCATAGATGCCACCATGACATTTAAAAAAGCCGTTAAAATTTATTTGGAAGAAGGCCGTAGTGATGATTATCGTAAGCTCTCCAAACAAATCAAACTGATTGAGCATGATGCCGATGATTTGCGGCGAGATATTGAGAACAATTTATACACCCAAAATCTGATACCGGATTTGCGTGCGGATGTTTTGCAACTGGTAGAAAATTTTGATAAAGTGATTAATAAATTTGATGAGGTAACCTATAAATTTTATTGTGAGCGTCCGGAAGTTCCTACCGAATATCATACCCGCATCAACGAACTTTGCAAACTAAGCGCCGAATGCGCTGAAAATATGGCCAAAGCCAGCCGTGCCTTTTTCAGAGACTTATCAAGTGTAAGAGATTACGCGCAAAAAGTTTATTTTATTGAACATGAATCAGATGCCGCCTGCCGTAAATTAAATGAGGCCATTTTTGATTCGGATTTGCCGCTTGCCAATAAATTACAGCTCAGCAGTTTTATTAATGATATCGGGGATATCGCCGACACCGCGGAAGACTTTATTGATAGTCTCTTGATATTTACAATCAAACGGGATGTTTAGTATGGACATCAGCTTTTTCATATTTTTAAGTTCCGGTTTGTTTTTAGGTTGGTCTTTGGGCGCCAGTGATGCTCCTAACATTATCGGCACGGCAGTTGGCACCAAGATGGTCAAATTTCGCACGGCGGCAATCACAGCCAGCATTTTTATTATTTGGGGTGCGGTTTATGCCGGTTCCGGCGCCTCTCAAACTTTAGGGCATTTGGGAAGTATAAATACTCTTCCGGGCGCTTTTATGTCGGCCCTGGCAGCGGCACTTACCATCTATTGGATGGTCAATTTATCAATGCCGATATCCACCTCTCAAGCAATAGTCGGCGCCATCATCGGCTGGAACTTTTTTGCCTCCAAACCAACAGATATTTCGGTTTTAACCCAAATTGTCAGCACCTGGGTTATCTGCCCGATTCTTTCAGGTTTTATTGCCGTTGGATTATACTGGTTAACAAGAAAAATTATCCGCAAATCACACCTACACTTGCTCAGGCAAGACAGCTACACTCGCATAGGCCTGATTTTAGCAGGAGCTTTTGGCGCTTATGCCTTAGGAGCCAACAATATAGCCAATGTTATGGGCGTGTTTGTTCCCTCAAGCCCTCTGCACGCAGTTTCACTGCCTTTTGGTTTGCACCTAAGCGGCGCTCAGGTTTTGTTTTTAATCGGCGGCATCGCTATTGGTGCAGGCGTTATTACTTATTCGCATAAAGTGATAAATACGGTAGGTAACGGTATTATGAGAATGTCACCGCTTATGGCTTGGGTGGTAGTGGTTGCGCAGTCTTTGGTTCTGTTTTTGTTTGCCTCACAAAATTTGCAGCATTTTCTGCTGTCACACGGCTTACCGGCTTTGCCCTTAGTGCCGGTTTCAAGCTCACAGGCTGTCATTGGCGCGGTAATGGGAATTGGAATAGCCAAAGGTGGCAGAAATCTAAACTGGAAGCTGATAGGCCACATTGCCCTAAGCTGGATCAGCACCCCGATAATTGCCGCTTTGGTATGTTATATTTCGCTCTTTTTCCTGCAAAACGTATTTGATTTGAAAGTCTACCAATGAAAGTAACGATTTTAGCTATCGGCAAATGCAAAAAGACGTCTCCTGAAGCGATGATAATAAATGAGTATGTAAAACGCTCCGGCTGGGATATTTCCATAAAGGAAAAAGACAATTCAAACCAAGAAGATGAAGCAAAATTTCTGCAATCTTCGATTCCTCATGGCGCCAAAGTCGTGGTGCTGGATGAAAGAGGAGAGAATTTAAAATCAGTCGAGCTTGCTCACAAAATTGCAGACTGGCAAAACAACGGCTGCTCAGACATTTGTTTTTTAATCGGCGGTGCAGACGGCCATTTGCAATCAACCAGAGATAAAGCCGACTTGATACTGTCTTTTGGCAAGCTGACACTGCCACATATGCTGATGAGAGCAGTCTTGAGCGAACAGATATATCGAATACAAACTATACTATCCGGCCACCCCTACCATCGGGAATAGATAACGTGCAAAAAATGAGAAAACACACAAAATTGCCTTAGAAAGCCTCTGGACGAGTTTTTCCCAAGGTCCACATCTTCTCAATGCTGTAAAATTCCCTCACCTCGGGTTTGAAAATGTGCACAATAACGTCAAAAGCATCAATTAAAACCCAATCGGCTTTTTCCTCGCCCTCGGTAGTGGATTTATAGCCGGCGGCTTTAAGTTTCATTTGGATTTGGTCTGCCAAAGAAGCCACATGGCGCTGAGAGGTGCCGCTTGCTACCACCATATAATTGGCAATGGATGTCTTGCCTTGCAAATCTATGACAACAACATCATTGGCCTTACCATCATCCAAAGACTTTGTAATAATCTCCAAAATTTTTTCCGCTTCGCCTTGTTCAAGCACTTGCGCTACTTTCTTAGCCACTTAATTTACTCCTAATCTAAAGGTGACCATGGTTTGGAAGGTTCTTCGGCAACAAAAGCCTCTGCCTCATCTTTTTTCTTTCGGTCACGCGTTATATACTTGTTCACTGCCAACAGACAATCAAAAATTCCCTTTTTAGCAACAGCCGACATCACAAAAACTTTTTTGCCAATGGCTTTTTCCAATATATTTTGTTTTTCACTGACTTCTTCTTGGGGCAAAGCATCAGATTTGTTTAGCACCACCACCTCAGGCTTTTGTGCTAACATTGGATTATACAAATCAAGTTCTTTGCGAATATCTTGGTAGATTTTAACCACATCCTCAGAAGTTGCATCAATCAGATGCAAAAATGCGGAGCAGCGCTCAACATGCTTCAAGAAGCGATCGCCCAGGCCAACGCCTTCATGAGCGCCTTCAATTAGGCCCGGAATATCGGCAATCACCATTTCATAGCCGTCCACCCAAGCAACACCAAGGTTTGGGTGCAAAGTTGTAAACGGATAGTCCGCAATCTTAGGTCTGGCAGAGGTCACCACTGAAAGGAAAGTTGATTTTCCGGCATTTGGCATTCCGATAAGCCCGACATCAGCAATCACCTTAAGGCGCAGCCACACCCACATCTCCTGCCCTGGCCAACCGGGCTCAGCATAGCGAGGAGCCTGATTGGTAGAAGACTTAAATTGAGCATTACCTCGGCCGCCATCGCCCCCCTTGGCAAGCAAAAACCTCTGCCCCGGTGTAACCATATCCACAATCAAAGTTTTCTGATCCTCAGCCAAGATTTCGGTTCCGACCGGTACTTTGATGATGATATCTTCACCTTTTGGCCCGGTTTTATCAGAGCCCATACCGTTACGTCCTTTTTGTGCTTTAAAATGCTGCTGATAGCGAAAATCGATTAGTGTATTGAGATTCGCCACCGCTTCCACATAAACACTACCGCCTTTGCCGCCATCACCGCCATTTGGGCCGCCGAATTCGATATATTTCTCACGCCTAAAAGAGACGCATCCGGCACCGCCGTCGCCTGATTGAACAAAAATCTTTGCCTGATCCAGAAATTTCATATTTTTTCTCTTAAGATTTAAGTTTCTAAAAGATAAGATATCCGTTTCTTTTGAAAAGTAAAGGGGATGTTCGAACACCCCCTAAGCTTTTGTGTAATAACTTGTGATAAGAACAAACTATTCACTGACAACAGAAACAACTGTCTTATCGCCGGCTTTTTTAGAGAAAACAACCTTACCCTCAGCCACAGCAAAAATAGTATGATCTTTACCCATACCGACACCGGCACCCGGATGATACTGGGTTCCGCGTTGACGAACAATGATATTGCCCGGGATAACGCACTGACCGCCGGATTTTTTCAAACCGAGACGGCGTCCGATAGAGTCGCGCCCATTATTAGAGCTACCACCTGATTTCTTATGAGCCATAATACAATCTCCTTAAAACTTACTTGCCGCAAACGTCGGTAATTTTGACCAGTGTAATAGACTGTCTGTGACCGTTTTTACGACGATAATTCTGTCTGCGTTTCTTTTTGAACACGATAACTTTGGCGTCGCGAGCTTGTTTTAACACGGTAGCTTTAACGCTGGCACCGGCCACCAAAGGATTACCGATGGTATCGCCCAAAGCCAAAACCTCGTTGAATACAACTTCTTTACCTTCTTCACCGGCAAGTTTCTCAACTTTCAGCACATCACCAGTAGTAACTCTGTACTGTTTTCCGCCGGTTTTAATAACTGCGTACATATTTTCACCTTTATATCTTATTTAAACATAAAACGTTGCTTTGCAATATACATAAGTTTTCGCCGCTGTCAATAAGAATCTCTAAAAAATTTTAATTTCCGACTATGCTGATTATTTGCGCATTAAAGCTCTATAGAGTTCGGGGTGCATAAAGCGGCCTTTCCAAATACCGCGCTTAGCATTTTGAGCTTCTTTTTCCTCTTTAGCAAAAGCATTTGTATAAGAGGTATAAGCTACTGCCCAGCCATTAACAATCATTTCTCGGTTAAGATTTTTGCCTTGAGAAACACAAATTGCCACACTGCGCTGATATCTGTCTTTTTCAATTTCCTTGCAAACAGTATCTTGCCCGACAATTTTGAGTAAAAACTCATAAGCCTTTTTGCCGCAGGGATATGACACATCATTTTGGTCATAACACTCTTGATGATATTCTGGCGCATCAATACCCTCAAGACGCACTTCAACTCCGTTAACCATCAAACTATCGCCATCAATAACCATAACTTCTGCGTTCGCTGAAGCAGAAAAGAGGATAAAAAAGGCCACAAAAGAAGCAAAAAACTGCATTTTCATAAAATCCGTTGAATAAGTGGCAAAAAACTTTTGTTGTTTCATAATCTTTGTCTTAATATAAAACATAATTTTTTGCAAAAGGTTAAATTATGATTAGAAAGTTATCATCAGGTATACTAATTCTTGGCTCAATTATGCTCATTAGCGGCTGCGAATATTTACGCTCCCGCACCCCGGGCGACTTTTTAAGTAATCCCTTTGCTCCAAGCGCGACAGAATATGAGCAAATGGGCAAAGAAATGGAACCAGCCCAAGTCAGAGCACCGAATTCTATTGTTGTTTGCCGCTCGCACCAATGCGCTCCGGCAAAGTTATCAATGTCAAAAGAATATGTATATAATAGTCTTTTACATTTGTTTGATAACAACAACTATCAAAAAGCTCTTCTATGCCAAGCAGATCCGTCCGCTCATACTTGCCTGGAAAATTATATTACTTTACCGTTAATTTCAGGGATTACACCAACCAATGCCTACATTGACAGCGTTAGGATTACGGATGTCATCATCGGCAAAGGCGCCAACAAGATCAATCTTGTGTTAAATTATAATGTAACTTATGGCGGACAAACACCGGATTGCACGCCGTCTAAATCAATTTTATTTGCCAAAAACGTCAACCATGTTTTATTAGAAGACGCAGGTTACACCTGTAAAATGACCACCATTGGCCAAAGCACGGTCAAAACCGTATTTGCCATTGACTACATTGATTTGGACTATGGCTACATTGGCGGCTATTACTCGATTGGCGTTTCTGGTCCGGCCTATGGCGGCGGCAGCGGCTATATGATATTGCGCCTGCCCAAGAATGCCTATCCTTTAGCACCTGAATTGAAGGCCCCAACCACCCCCAACAAAAAGAAACAAACAAACATTTTTGGAGCCTCAGCAATAGACAGCACATCAGACAGAGCAAATATCGGTTCTGTCCAGGTCTTTCCGATTAGCAAATAAGCATAAAATAAAGCCTCGCTAAAGCGAGGTTTTATTTTAGAACAATACTCCGACCAGGCAAGCGCCTAGAGGCAGTACGAACGCGCACCTCGCTAACTCCGCTATAATCCGCGCGGCTCCCTTTGGTCGGCGCGTTAATCTTGGGTGCCATAAATAAATTAATTGCAAATTAATCTTTATGCATTAATATCATTTCCGCAGGGGTGAGTTGCCCCTGCGGAGTATCGAAACTCCTTGCAAGAAAAGAACAACTCCTTTTATGGGGAGCCGGGGGTATAAGGCTATGCACGAAGAACCCGGACTGTTCTTGCACAGTTTCGAACTCCCCGCCTTAATCTGTTTAAGGCGGTTTCTTTTTTTTCAAGAAATTTAGGAGTTTAAAACGATGAATAATAAAAAACAAACGATCAGAGAACTTATCCAAAGCCACGGAAGTATTGCTCAGCAACTTCACCAGTTGCGAGTGCTTAAACAAATTCCTTTAGATAAAGTTTCTCATGACACCGGAATACCTTTATATGTTTTGGATGATATGGAAATCGGCAGGCGCTCTCTACTGCTTTCCAACCTTCATATCTTGGCCAAATACTATGGTAAAAAAATAAATATCCAGTTGGTAGATTAACCAGGCAGCACCCGGGGGCGATTAGCAAGCTGTGAGCCGCCGGTCAAGCGACCGGAGGCATAACTTAGCTGTAACCCGCACCGCTCCCGTTGGTCGGGGTGCTGGCGTCTGTGCCTTAGAACAATTTGAGGATACTTTGGCTCGCCTGTGAGGCCAGAGAAAGGGAATTAATGGCTAATTGTTGGCGGGTTTGTGAGGCCAGCATATTGGCGCTCTCTTCATTCATATCCGCAAGCGTCAATTTATCCGCTCCCTCGGTCAAAACATTCACCAGGCTTTCGGTAAAATCTTGGCGGGTAGTGATGATGCTGTAATTATTGCCAAGCTCTGAGGAATAATTGCGGATACTTTTTAAAGCATTGGCTATTTCTGCCAGACTATCGGCAATATCTGCTTGGGTTTGCCAATCAAATGTCTTAAAGCCCAAAGCTTGCGAGCTCATATCTTTGCCCTGAACACCTAGGCTTGCGGTATTGTCCTCATTGAATTTGACTGTCAGCTTATCATTCTGCAAAAGATTGACGCCTTTATAACTTGCATCTTTAATAAGCGAATCATATTGTGACAGAGCTTTATTATACTGTGTCTGATAGCTGATTAAATCATCTGTTTCTATTAAGCTTGTGTTATTTTCTTCTTCCTGATTTTTTTGCTCTTGTTCGGCAATAACATCTTTGGCCGTCTTCCAAGAACCGGTGTTAGCCACATTTAAAATACTCTCGACATTATCATAAGAAATATTAACACTTGTTGTTGAGGCGGTATAACTATAATCAGATTGAACCTCATACCACTTGGCGGCACCGTTCTTTTCAAAAGCTATTCCAGCCCCCGCCGCAATGTCTAGAATGTTGGGATTGGTGTTATTTCCTACGCCTAAAGAGCTTTTATTGGCCATATAAATCTGAGCTGTTGAGCCGATATTAATGCGGCAATTTCCTGATGATGTGCCAATCCACTCACTACAATACAAATTTCCCGCAATATTTAAAGTGCCGGAATAAATTCTAGCATTTTTTGCATAAACAGTAGCCCCGTTTTTAATATCGATTACAGCACTTGCTTCTACATATAAATTTACATCAGTAGCATTACTTTTGACTATTGCTCCCGAGGCTATATTTACAACAGAACTTCTTACAGACCAGATTCCCATGGCTGCATTTCCTGATGTTTCTATATTTATTTGTGCATTGGAATTAATATTGCACACCCCTCCATCTTGGGACAATATCCCTTGAGCCCAATCGGCTTCTGTTTTTATGTCAAAAAATCCATCTAACTCGGCTACACCTATAGTTCTAATCGCCGTAAAATTAGCATTTATATTCAAATTTTGCAAATCCGCTTCAGCTTTAGAATTTATATAAACGGCAGCATATCCATTTGTGTCTGCTAAAGAGCTTTTATAATCTATGCTCAAGTCACTAACCAAATTGCCGGTTTTGTTAATAGTGATTAAGTGTTGGGCTTTGGTGTCTGCTGAGGCGCTGATAGAAGAAAAATCCTTTCCCTTAGCACCAAAGTTGCCATAATAACCAACCCCGACGAGTTTTTGATTTTCCTGCAATGTCAATCCGCCAGAGGTGGAGATATCGCCCAAATCAATAGCGCCATAGACGCAGATAGTTTCTTTGCCGGCGGCAACAGCATCTTTTAACTCTTGTGCCGTTGTCACAACAGCACCATTCTCGCCAACCTTGTCTTCAAAATAAGACTTTTCCGGAACATAAGAACTACAATTTACCTGTGTAGCAATTGCCGTCGCTTGTTCCAAAAACTCGGTCGCGCTTTCTAAGGCTGTGGTGGCGGCCTTAATCGTACTCACAGCTTGCCCCATACTATCTAACAGAGCATTTAAATCATCTGCTCGATTGTTTAGTGAGCGTGCCGTATAATATGAACTTGGGTTATCTATGGCGGAATTTACTTTATTGCCGGTGGCTAACTTATTTTGAGTAGAGGAAACCTGCCCGCTGATGTTTTGCAGGCTCAGCAAATTTGACCGCATTGATGCGGTTAAGGTAATTCCGCTCATAAGTCCCCTCCATTTCTCTATTTAGTATACCAACCTCGATTATATATTTTTCAACATCGATTGCCAGAAAAACAGAGGACTTTTCCACATAAATTAAAACCTCGCTCACCGGCGGGGTTTCAGATTAATTTGGCATATAGGTAAAATAACGAACACTCTCATAAACGGTTATTTTTTCAATGTAGTGAAACTCTATGCGCATATCACCATAAACAATTGCGCCGTCTTTAGCCGGTAAGGCTCCATTCTTGAGCTGATATTCTCTTACATCCCTTAAGTTCATAACCACATCGTTGGTAAATTCGACCAACCAACCATAAGTATCATAACCGACATTTACATGGATGACCTTATGTTCATCATCCCCATCCAGCACACCAGATACGGATTGCTTATCAACCTCAAACGCCTGGTCATCATAATTGCCGCTATACCACCTTGCGTATCCGTTTTCTTCTTGCAAGTCATAAACCGTTTGCTGGCTGTTCAAACTCACAGCCTCAACATCTGCCGGCTCTTGCTCATGATCAGCATCAGCACGACTTTCTTGTTCAACATTAGCGTCAATCGGCGCTTCTACAACATCCTCATTAATATAAGAATCCGTTGCCACATCTTTCGTTTGAACACTCCCCGGCTCAATATCTTCAGGCACAGGTATTTCAAAAGAAGCCCCCTCATCATCGCTCATATTTAAGGCTTCATCTTCCTCTGAACCTGCGACAACATCATCTATTCCCTCAAAATCCCAACCTTTAGAGGCATTGCCGTTCACAACATCTTCTTCCGTATGCTCCGCCGTTTCATCAAAAGACATTTCTACGCTCTCATCTTCCGGCATAGAGTTTTCTTCAGCATCTTCCAAATTTTCTTCTGCCGAATTTGCAGGCTCGTCTTCATCAATAGTATCTGTCTCAATGATATTTTCTTCTTCCGGATCAGATATTTCTTCATTCTGAATTTCGGGCACTTCTTCTGTGAGCACTTCAGATTCAGCCTCAACCTCTGACTTGTCCTCAAAAATTGGCTCCACCTCAGGCTCTGCCGCAAGTTCATTTTCTTCTTTTTCGGAATTGACTTCCGGCAAATCATCTAAAGAAACATCTGCAACTTCCGCAGTTTCTTTATCATCAAACAAACCTGCAAAATCTGTATCATCTTGCGCCAAGTTTAAATCGACATCCGCCGTATCCTCAACCGCATTTTCAGCCAAGAATTTATCCAAGTCAAAATCAGAGTCATCCGATTTTGGCAAATTGATATCTCCGTCAAGAGGTTGCTCATCCAAATTTATAGAGGCATCTTCCGATAATTTTATATCATCACTCATCTACGTTTCCTTATAAGGGAATGCTGATTAAAACCTTCAAACCGCCGAGTTCACTGTCCAAAAGCTCGATTGTTCCGCCATGAGAAGTAATTACGTCTTTAGCAATAGAAAGCCCCAGTCCGACCCCACCTGTTTCCTTATTTCTAGAGTTCTCCAGACGGTAAAAAGCCTTAAAGACTTCCTCTCTCTTGTCTGCGGGGATTCCCGGTCCATCATCATCAATAGACACCCACAGTTTCTTATCATTATTCTCTAATTTAACTGCGATTGTTTTGCCATAGCGAAAAGCATTGGAAATAACATTGGTCAAAGCACGTTTTAATGCCTGTTCACGCCCCTGAATAGCGCTTACCTCATCATTGGTGGAATAGCGAATAAGAGCCTTTTTGTTGCGGAATTTATTAATAATACTCAAAATCATTTCATTCATATCAACAAAAGTTGATTTCTCACCAGCCTCCCCGCTGACAAAAGCCAAGTAACCATCAAGCATTTTTTCCATCTCGTCCACATCAGAGAGAAAATCTTTTTTATCCTCCCCTTCAGGCATCATGGCAGCTTGTAGTTTCATTCTTGTCAGCGGCGTACGCAAGTCATGAGAAACCCCAGCCAACATCTGTGTTCTCTCACTAATCTGGCGTTGGATTCTTTCTTTCATTTTAATAAATGCGATTGCCGCCTTGCGCACTTCTGAAGAACCATAAGGCTTAAAATTTTTATTATCAATTCCCTTACCAAAGTCTTCTGCCACCTGAGCAAGTTCGGCAATAGATCTGACCTGAATTCGCAAAAACAACACCACCACAAAAAACAACAAGATAGACGTTCCAGCCATCCATACCACAAACATAAATATAGAAGAGCTGAAGATTTTTTTCTTAGATGTCACGAACTTAAACAAGCCATGCTCATCATCTATAAGAACGATCAAATCATTATCATCTTTGCTCAGCATAATCTCTCTTTTGGCGTTTGGAAAAGTATCTTCCAACGCTTTCTCCAAATAGCCGACAACCATTTTGCTACCGCGATGCGTTTTGCTGATGACCTGATATTTGGCATTGTTGTCATAATACTCCATTTGAATACCAAAAGTTTTGTCAGCCATTTCTTGTATTTTTGAAACTTTTGATACATCTTTTTGCACCAACTCAGTAACAAAACTCATATCCGCGGCCAAATTTTCAGACAACCGCCGTCCCATCCGGCTCCAACTTCCGTCAAAGAACATCACCACAGAAACAATCTGCACCACAATCAATGGCACAAAGATCAGTAACATTGTTCTAAAAAACAATGTTCGAGGCAAAAGTTTCAAACGCAAATAGCGTAGTTTTTCTTCTGTTTTTGGAGACAATCTAAGATGCATTTTTGTTTCCTTTCTGTTTCAAAAAAATTATTCCGGCAAAAGCATATAGCCTTTTCCTCTGACGGTTTGCAAATAGCGTGGATTTTTAGAATCCTGTTCAATTTTTTTACGCAACCGGGTAATCTGCACGTCTATAGAACGAGGGTTCTGTCCGGCGCCAAGAATTTCTGCCAATTTTTCTCTGGTAAAGACTTGTCCGGACTTACTCCCTAAGACATTCAACAAAGCCTGCTCCACCGGTGTAATATGAATAATAACTCCAGCTTTTGACAGCAGTTCCTTCTTTTGCAAATCATAAGAACACAAACCTAAATTAAGTTTTTCCGCCTCAATCTCTTTTTCAACCGGCGTGCGTTTGAGAATATTTCTAATTCTTAACACCAACTCTTTAGG
>CALXVW010000025.1 GCA_944392185.1 uncultured Alphaproteobacteria bacterium | reverse complement strand
AGCATCTTGTTTTGTAAGGGAGCTGACTTGGGTTAAAAGTTGTAAGGCAATCCAGATGGCGAAGCCGATTGCAAGTAAAACAGAAAAAGCCCCGGCCATTTTGGCAAAAGCGACATCGGTTATTTTTGCGCTTCCATCATAAATAACACCGATTAACGGACAGAAGAAGCATTTACGGTAATTATATAGTTTAACCGGCAACACCTCACAGCCTCTGGTGGCATCATTTGATTCATTATTATATTGGATAGATATTTCAGAACCGATAGAAATTCGATATATCTTTCCATCATTTCCAATAGCCGTGGATTCCAGGTTACTAAACTTTGTAACACAATTAAAAGTGCATAAACGCTTAAAAGTTAATATTATATCCCCAAATTGTTTTGTTTCTCCATTTCGATGTGTTTCAGGATAACATCCAAAGGTAGGAATTCCCGGATTGTCAGAATATGAAAGCTCATAACAATAGCTATTAGAAAGATTACAATATTGCGAACCGCATTGAATAATATTTTTGTCACCATTTAGTATTTTTATTAAGTTAGGATTAATAGTCTCTTTCTTTAAATAGTTATTTGTAAAATCCAAAGCGCTCTGAGCTCTAATATCATTAATGGTTGTTTGGGAGCTATTAGAGGCAGAATTATTTGAAGTTTGCGCAAGAGCAGGACAAGACAGCAGTAAGACAAAAGCCACTGTAGTAAAGATCAAAGATGTTATTTTGTTTTTTAGCCTCATAACCAACATCCTGCTTTTTAGCTAAGAAAACCAACAATCAACAAGTAAAGGACAACAGATTCTCTGCTATCTTATATTATCATAACACATAAATTACTTATAAATTGTTACAGTTTTTTGATTTTTTTCATAAATTTATTCAAACATTTTATTGACAAAAAGCTTGCAATTTTCGGCTAAAGGTGGTATCAAAGAGGCATTACAACAAATTATTGTATCACCTAAATTTTAAAACTTATGAAAAGATTATTTTTGTTTGCGGCAGTCATTGTAGCAATGGTCTGCGCATCATGCGAAAATCTGAGGAGCGCATATGGCGTTAACGGCTTCACGCAAGTGGTCAGCAAAGACACCAAGGAAGGAATTCGCTATGGCATCGGTAGGGATCAGCCCAACGACAAGCTCAAAGCGGAGACACCGGTTGTTTTCAGTGACTATGCCGTGGCCTTGCCCAGTGGCTTTGGCGGATATTTTATGTATCTACCGGGCAAGAAGACCTACTACCTATTCGATAGCGATGGTCGAGATGTCCTGAGCGGCAAGAAGGCCACTTCTCCTGACCTGGAGGGGCTGATCCCGATTATCAATGATGGCAAAGACCATCATCTGACGGAAGCCGAGATGTATTACCGTCACATCGTCGGTTTCCAATTTGTAGACGGCTACAAAAACCGCTACTTCATTCTCCCCGTTGAGGGCGGAAATGTGTACGGGGTTGTCTACAATGGTTACTTTGCCGCCTTTGGACCGTATAAGGAAATATTTTTCGGTCTTTACGGTTTTATGTTCCAAGATCCCACAACTGGTAAATGGGGCGCAAGAACACTGGCAAGATCGGTTGTGGAAGCAGAAGAAAGAGATATTGAGCGGGATACACCGACGATATTCTCGCCGGAATATGATGAGATTATCGAGGTTGAAAAAAAGGATGAAACAAACATCTGGTTTGCCAGAAAAGGCAATGTCTGGTCAGCCAAGCAGGTCTTAACGGATTCTCAGATTAAGAATATTCCGGTTGATCAAAGGCTCCTTAACCAGGTTCGCAAGATGAGGATCAGATCGACCGCCAAATCGACCACCAAAAATTGGGTAGAAATTCTGGCCCACGGACAACGCTTTGGCTTCAAAGAAGCATCTGTTGTCCATCAATAAAAAACAGACAGTCGTTCTTTTTCAGAACGGCTGTTTGTTTTTGTGTAGCAATAAAAGACTTGCAAAATTCACCTAAAAACAGTATGAAAAATGCATTACAACAAATTATTGTATCACCAAAACAAAAAAACTATGAAAAAATTATTTTACGTTACCATCTGCGTGATGGCTTGTATGCTGTTTTTCAGCTCATGCAAAACTCCTGCGCCGAAAGTTACAGATGTTGGCTATACAGTAAAACATTCGGCCATTTATGTGGTTAGCCAAGAGCAAGAAGACGGGACGGTTCTCTACGGAGCCAAGTACCAGGATAGAATATCTATCCCGCCGGTTTTTGACCGCTTTGAGGCGGCAATGGAAATCAGCCTGGTCTACGCTTACAAAGGCAACAAATGTGCTTTGTTTAATATCGACGGTACAGAAGTCTTAAGTGGCCGCATTTGCGGAGAGAAAGAGATAGGTTTTGAGCCTTTGTGGATTGATAAATCCCAAGAGCCGCGCCAGAGCCTTGAATCGGCCAATGTATATTGTGGCCAAATCTTCTGCTGTGGAGAATACTACAAATTCTCACTGGAAGATAGTCGCAAGGCCATCCTGTTTTTACCGATGTCCGAGTTATTACCCTTAGGGGTTTACAAAGAATTTCTGCCCGGATATTTTGGTTATATGTTCAGAGATAACGGGGGATGGGGAGCAACATTCCTGCGTATCAGAGAAAAAACATATAATCGTCTGGACATAACCATAGAGCCGACAGAGATGGCAAACGGAGAGCGTTTTGACGAAATTATTGAAGTTGTCAAAACGAAGAAAAATTCCGTTTGGTTTGCGCGGAAAGGGACAGCTTGGAGATCGTTTGATGTACTGCTTGAATATGGCCAATTGAAACACATTCAGGAAGTTTCTGTTGACCAAAAGCTTTTGGCTAAAGTACTGAAGATGCCAGTTAGAAAAGAAGCGAGGACACTGACCTATTTTGACCTCGCATCGAATCAACGTGTAGGCATCAAGGGAGCGTCCGTAGTCTTTTTCATCTAAAGTGTTGAGCCATATTAAAAAGAGTCACCTTTCAAGAGGTGGCTCTTTTGTTATAAGATTTATTTTTGTTTTCGCAGAGGGTTCCCCAGAACCAAGAAAGCCGCGATCAGAACGATTCCAACGGCCCCAAGTCCGATTAAGCGAGCGCTTTCGCTGGCCAACCAGCTAAAAAGATCAAGATAAATGACAGCAGCTAATAATAACAGTATAAAGAAAGAAACAAACCAAGCCTTGAGCATAAAATATCCTTTTGTTAGAATTTGCCGGTTAATAAGAATTTAGTAACGGCCTCGACAATAGCTGAGGTCTTAAAAATATTCCATTTTCGAGAAGAAATTTCAATAATATCATTAGCTTTTTCGAACTGGCGTTCAGCCTCTAAATTTGGTTTAGCATTTGTTGTGGCGGTTAATTTTTGAGCCAATTTAATCCAAGGAGATTCGCAAAGGATGATACCGGTTTCAATCCCTTTAGGCAACGGCGGAATTTTTTCGATATAAGAGGGGTTCATTTCAGCCGCCATAGGCCCTAAGATAAAGGCAAAAAGTTTTGATTTACTAAGTTTTTTCAAAAGAAGACTTCCGTGATTTTGTGGAGCAACTTCAACGATTCTGCCCATTTTTAATTTTTGCCGCCAAGGAGTATCAAGCATAAACAGGCGTTTTAAGATAACACTTCCGACACCGTGAGTAACAAAAGAAACTTTTTCAACATCTTCCAAATGATTCAAAAAGAAATCCAATTGCCGAACATGTCCGTCAATTTCTTTTTGAGTTGAAGGATAATTAACGGCCGCCGCCATAAAGCCTTCTTTTAGTGCGGCGCGCCAAAGAGGTTTGAAGATATTTTTGGATTCGGCCAATCCCGGGAGCATAATAATCATATGCCCTTTTTGGCGAGGTAGTTCAAAAGCCTCAATAAATTTAATAAAAGCCTGTCGGCATTCTTCAAAAGAGCCTTCGAAACGAGAAATGTCCCAATTATCCAGTAGGCGACATTTTTTTGTAACATAGTTACGTTGGATTCTCCATTTTTGATAAAAGAACACGTCTTCCCAAAAATGTCCGCCGCCAAAAGTATAAAAACCCTCCAACATGGAGTCTCTCCTTATTATATATTATAGCTTGCCAACGCCGTTTGTATTAGGAATAGCAGTTACAGTCACACGAGCACTATCCCCGCTATCCATTTCAATAAGGATTTGCAAGGCGCGATTATTGCGAATATAAGTCATATGGCTTATTTTTGCACGCACGGTAGCCACCTCGATCCAGTTTAGCTTAGGCATTTCGGAAACATAGAAGTCAAAGACGCTGCTTGGATTATAAGGAGTCGTATAAACAAGGCTGCCGATCCAGTTTTCGCCGCTGCCCAAAGCTTTGGTCTCGTCCAAGTCAACAATAGCATCAGTCGGGAAGGGGACATCAGGAAAAGAAGCAAAGGCCGGAGGAATCGCGCCGCCATCTAGCCCCATCAGACTCGGACGCTCATTGGCACAGGCCGAAAGGATTAGAACCAAAGATAAAACTAATATATTGTTTTTTAACATTTTTACTACCTTGTAAGAAGACATGATTTAAGATATTATAATCATTGTGCCTCATAAAAGTTAAAAAAAAGAAAACAATTGAAGTAATCTTCAAAGCAGCTATTTTGCCTAAAAAAACACGAATTTTCAGATGATTGAGAAAAAGAGAAAAATTTTTTATTTTTTTTGTTTT
>CALXVW010000024.1 GCA_944392185.1 uncultured Alphaproteobacteria bacterium | reverse complement strand
GCCTTTCTCACGCAAGTGGTTTTCCAACCATGGATAAGGTGAGAAATGCTTTTCAAACAAATTTTTGCAAGACTGGTCGCTATAGATAAAGATAACCTCTTTAATGCCGATTTCTTTGCAGGAATCAATGGCATATTGGATAATAGGTTTACCATGCAGGGTCAAAAATCCTTTATGCAAAGCTTTTGTAGAAGGCAGGTTACGAGTAGACAACCCGGCCACCGGGATGATACATACTTCAGGCTTTTTATACATTTTAAAAACTCCAAATAATCAAATTATTTTTATGAGAAAAATATAACATAAAAAAACAATTCGACAAGGCTAATTAAGTTTTACCCTCCCCTTTTTTACAACATTTACATTGCTGCTTGGAGTTTTAGTTTCCACCTTCACCTTTGGTCTTGAAAAATCGAGCACTCTGACTTCTTGTTCATTGGCCAATTCCTCAGCTTTTTCAATATCTTCAATATCTCTGCGCACGGTAACCACGCGCCCGCTTTTTTTAATACTGATAGATCCGGTGTTTTCCTCTAACTTGCGTTGAACCTCAGCCTCTCGCAAACGTGCGGCATAAGCCTCTTCTTGAGCGGCCACCTTTTTCTCGGTATAATCTTTATATTCATTAAGGCTCTGCTCAATATCTCTTAAATCAACGGTTAAAATATCCCTCAAGTTCTCAAGACTTTTCTTATACTCTTCCGCCTCATGAGCATCCGAAGTATTTTGCATTTTTTGCATATCATCCAAGAGTTTTTTATCTTGGCTTTCAAAAGCATAAATTTTATCTTCAATAAAGCTTTGCCAGCCGACGATATTAGGATCTTCCTCCGGCTTAAAATCAGTTTCAACGGCAGCCAGTCTGGCCCTAAAACCATCTTTGAGTGTATTGTAGTTAAAGCTCAACATCTTAGAACGATTATAAGCTTCAACAATTTGCGTATAGATTGCCTGATTATTTTTCTTAACATCCGCCAAATAAGCCTCATTAAACAACTGTCTCTGTTTTTCAATATCAGCGGTTGCTTTTGCGTTGGCAGCTTGCAAATCTTGCAATAAAGTTTCATCCACATTTGGGCTGTCCGCTTTAGAAGAATTCTGAGCCAACTCAGCGGCAATCGTGCCTAATTGTTGTTTAATACCGGTATAAGAAGTATTTGCCTCATCGCTAAAAACTTTCAGCTTTTTGGCATCAATTTCTTTTTCAAAATTAGACCTGATATCGGCAATCAAGGCTTCAGAAGTTTTTTTCTGCTCTTCGGCCAGAGATTTCAACCTAGCGTTTTCAGCATCCTCAGCGGCTTTAATATCGGCCTCTTTTTTGTCTTGCCGGCTCTGATATAAATTAAACAAAGCGCTGACATCAACATCTAAAAGAGGAGCATTGATTGGGCCTTTAAGAGCAAAAGCAAACCCCGGCAGATATTTGGGCTCATCATATTTTACATTAAATAAAACATTCATAGCCCACTCTGCCAAATTTCCCTCACCGAGCACGGAAATATTAAACCCCTTTCCGCTCATTGAGGTTTCAGCCAAAGAGAGCTGTCCTTCCGTTACTTCTGCACGTCCTTTAAACCTATCAATCACGGTGTTACCGGAAGAAAGGGCCTGTTTAACCAAAGCGGCCAGCCCCTCGCCTTGCTCTCTTTTCAAAATATCATCATAAATAGCCTGCAAATTCCATCCTTTAACATTTACATTGCTAAAATCAAAATTAGCATTAGCATTCAATCCTGCAACAAATGCAGCCTCACTCTCCATTGGCGCATTGAAAGAAAGCTCGGTATTAAATGTTCCGTTATTCAGCGCATAGAGACTTCCGCCGATATTCATTTGATTAACTTCGGTATTTATTAATTTTATGCGTCCGTTAAGCAATGGTTTAACCTGCATTTGTAATTGCAAAGAAGCCTCTGTCTTTCCGCCCAGATAATCTGCGGTAAAGTTCTTAATATCGGCATTTCCCTGCAACAGAGAAACATCTCCCTGAGCTTGCCTGAACACATAATTCAGATATGACAACTCTTGAATTTTAAAATTACCATTTAGATCAAACGAATTATAAAAATCATAATTTATTTTATTTTTTGCCCAGACGGGACGAGACAAGAACTCAGCATTTTCATCAGCAACAGGATTAACAATCGGCTCACTGGAAACTTCTGCGTTTTTATTTAAGAACCGTTCAATTTCGAACTTATTTATCTCCATATTGGTGAGAATACTTGGCCGCTTTTCACCATTTTTTTCATAACTGACATCTCCCTTAAAGGTATTAAACCCAATATTAAATTCCAACGGGTTCGCTCTAAATTCATCCGCATTACCCACAATTTTTGTTTTAAGATTAAACAACCCCAAAGAATAAGCCTGAGGATTATAAGGAAGATTAAAATCATTAAGCATTTTAACAAAATCAGGATGTTTAAGTTCGACATCTCCGTTATAAGAAAGCTTGGCGCCCTCCCGACTAATTTGCCCTTTATAAACCAAATTTAAATCTTCAAAATTAACATTTGTCTGAGTTGCAAATTTATTAATATCTCCGCTGATTGCGCCCCAAATTTGAAAATCATTAAGTTTTTTATAATCCAAATTAGGAGCCTTAAATTCCATTTTGTTAATTAACGCAGCAACATCATTGGTTTTGACATTGTAGTTAAAATCCTCAAATATCGGAGAATTCCCAAACCCTGCCAACGTTCCTGTAGCCTCAATTTCAGAATTAGCAACGGTCCCTATTTTCAAATTTTCAATTGTCAGCTTTCCGTCTAACAAATTACCCGTAAAAGCAACATTTTCGAATGGCATATTCTCATAGATAGCCAAATTCATTTTAAGAGTTGCCTGCATATCGACATCATTAAAGAGCCCCAGTTTAGAAAAGCGATAGGCCATTCTTTGAGCCCAGTTTTTAGATTTTTCTTCATTAGGCAGCGCATTAATATAATTATCAAAATTAATCATATCGGCATTTGCGATAAGCATAATATCTTTTCTCGGCGTATCCAGCTTAACCCCTGCCTCACCGGAAACGGAGCTTTTATCTAGAGTAAAGCTAAAGGGAGAAATTTGAATTCTTTGTAAAGTTCCCGTAAGTTTAGCGTTTCCGACTGCTTTACGATATGTAGCCGCCGCGGAAACCTCCGGAGCCGCCTCTAGCCAACTCAATGTTTTGAGAAAATCATTAGAGCTCAGAGAGATATCTAAATTATAAAAAGGCATATCTTCAAACGCAGAAACAGTTCCTTTCAGCTTCATATCCGTATCGCCCGGAACAGTTGCGCTCAGATTATTCAAAGTTAGAATATTCTCGACCCAATCGATACTGACTTCAAAATTTTTAATTTGCTGTTCCTTATAAGTTGTGCGCACAGATTTTACATCTGCCAACAAATCAAATCCGACTTGAGGATTATAAAGATTTTCCTTTTTTGCATAATTTTTGATTGACGAGACAACGGCATAAACAGCAGGGTTCAAATCCAAGTCCGTAAAATTAAAAGCCACATCGACACGGGGTTTAATTCCGCCATTACCAAACCCATCATTAAAAGGCATTTGCAGATTTCCGGCGCCTTGAGTTTCGCCATATTTAACAACGATATTAGAAAGATTAAGCTGTTTTTCGTTAACATTAATATCGGCAGTTACCGCCAAGGGGTAGTCATAAGCATCATCAAAATTTAGCTGTTTAAAATTAGCCTGAGCAAATTGCTTTAATTTTTTAGATTCGACAATAACATTACCGTTCAAGACCTTATTTGCGAGCATAAAGCTTCCATCAAAACGGATATAGCTTTCCGAAACGGGGTGAGTTATCGCCAAATTAAGTGTCGTGGCAAAACTATCCGAAAACTGCCCCAAAGAAATAGCAAATCCTTCCGGTGTATTATCTTTTATATAATTTCCTTCAATCCGATAAGGCCCCATAATACTTTGGGCAATAACTTCCCCATTTAAATTTTCGAGTTTTAGAGTAATATTCCTGAACGGATCTTCAAAATTAAGTGTTGCATTCCCGAGGCTGACACTATTAAGAGCAATTTTTGCATCTTCAATTTTCTGTCTTTGTTCAGGCGTCAGGTTTGATTGCCAATTAAGTTTTCCGTCATCTAAAACCTCGACATTAATTTGTGGATTTCTAAGTTCCATTCGTTGCACGTCAAACTGGCCTTTAAGTAGGGGAGCCAAAGATAGATTTGCCACCAAATCAGGTATCTCGACCAAAGGTTTTTCGCCCCCTTCGGTATTCCAAATTTTAACATTTGAAGCATTTAAGTATGGTGTTGGCAAAAACTTAAAAGAAACCGGTCCTTCAAAAACGATTTTCTTACCTGTTGCCTCGCTGAATTGCTGAGCAATAATATTCTTGTGCTGGTTCCAATCGATTGTAGAAACATAGATAGAAGCTCCTACAGCAACAACAAACACAAGACTAAACAAAACGAGCAACAGTTTTTTCACGATAAGCATCTCCTAAAAAAGAGTTGTGAGTATGGCAATAAATAATCTTTGCTTTTGCAAGAAAGCTTCCTTATTATAATTCATTATAATTAATAAAACTTTTAATATACAAAGGCAAGTTATGAATAATACCCAGAAACTTTTAAATTTAGCAATTAAAGCGGCTGAAAACGCCTATGCGCCTTATTCAAAATTTCATGTAGGAGCGGCCATTTTGGCAGACAATGGTAGGATATATGCGGGCTGCAACGTTGAAAATGTGTCTTTTCCGGTTGGCACCTGTGCTGAGGCCGGCGCCATTACCGCCATGGTAGCGGCAGGAGGCAAGAAGATTGCAGAAATTCTAATTTTTGCAGACAGCAAACAATTGATATCACCTTGCGGGGCCTGCCGGCAGCGGATTCTCGAGTTTGCCTTACCGCAAACAATCGTGCATCTGGCTAATAAAGAAGGCATCAAACAAAGTATCAAAGCAGCGGAGCTTTTGCCGCATAGTTTTTCGGAGTTTTAAGCAATGAGTGAAAAAGCATTTGTTTTTTATGAACAGATTCGCAAATTTTTAGGGCAAAGGGCACCCAAAATTGCCGTTATTTTAGGTAGTGGCCTTGGCGGGCTTGCACAAGAGATAGAAGAGCCCTTAAATATAGACTATGGTGCCATAGAGGGCTTTCCGCAAAGCACGGTTGCCGGCCACAAAGGCAGATTTATCGTTGGTAAGTTGAGCGGCAAAGAAGTCTTGTGCATGCAGGGTAGAATTCATCTCTATGAGGGATATCAGGCATCCCAAATTGCCGATATTATCAAGATGTTTAAGCTTTTGGGCATAGAGAGCCTGATTGTAACCAACGCGGCAGGTTCACTGCACAAGGAAATGGCACCGGGCTCGTTAATGCTGATAAAAGATCACTTAAACTTAAGTGGATTTAATCCCTTAATCGGCCCCAATGACGAGCGTTTTGGCCTGCGATTTCCGGGGATGAGTGAAGTTTACACGCCTGCCTATAGAGATAAGCTAAAAAACTTGGCTTCTAAACATCATATCACGCTGCACGAGGGTGTTTACTGTATGCTCTCCGGCCCGGCTTTTGAAACCCCGGCAGAAGTAAAAATGTGCCAAATCCTAGGAGCCGATGCCAACGGTATGTCTACCGTTCCTGAGACCATGACAGCAGCCTATTGCGGCATAAAAGTGCTGGGCATTTCAGCGCTGACCAATTACTGCACCGGCATTGAAGGGGGCAACCCCAGCCACGAGGAAACCTTAAGCACGGCAGATAAGGCCTCGGCAGACCTCACATTTTTGGTAAAACACTTTATCGGAGAATTCTAATGGATAATGTCAACGCAGCAAAAATCCTCATCAAATCACTGGATTTAACCTCACTCAACCACGACGATTCGATAGAAGACATAACAAATTTATGCAAAAAAGCCGCCACAGCTTACGGCAACACAGCAGCTGTGTGTATTTATCCGGAGTTTATTCCGATAGCCTTAAATGAGATTCCCGCCGGTGTAAAAATCGCCACTGTGGTCAATTTCCCAGAAGGCAAGGCTGATATAAAAAACACCGAAAAAGAAATAAAAAAAGCAATTAAGGCGGGTGCTGATGAAATAGACGCGGTTTTACCCTATAAATCTTTGCTGGAAGGAGATGAAGAATTCTGTCGCCAATATCTTAAAAGCTGCCGAGAGTTCTGCGAAAACAAAACATTAAAAATCATCATTGAAAGCGGAGAATTAAAATCAACTTCTTTGATAAAAAAAGCATCTCAAATGTGTATTGAGGCAGGGGCAGACTTCATCAAAACCTCAACCGGCAAAACAAAAATTTCTGCCACGCCTGAGGCAGCCAATGCCATTTTAGAGGTCATCAAATTATCAGGAGCAAATGTTGGCTTCAAAGCCAGCGGCGGCATAAAGACGACAGAAGATGCCAAGAAATACCTCACTCTTGCCAATGCCATTATGGGTTCAGGCTGGGCCAACCCTGCCAAATTCCGCATCGGCGCCAGTTCTATCCTGGCAGATTTGCTAAAAACCATAGAACAAGGATACTAAAAACATGCTGCCGCAAGAGATTATTCGCAAAAAGCGCAACCATCAAATTCTTACCAAAGAAGAAATAGATTTTTTCATCAAAGGTGTCACCGAGGGAAGTATTGTCGATGCCCAAACGGCAGCTTTGACCATGGCAATTTTCCTAAACGGAATGAATGTAGAAGAAACTACTAGTCTCACCCAAGCCATGCGTGACTCTGGAGATGTTTTGAACTGGCAAGGATTGGGCGGCCCGGTTGTAGACAAGCATTCCTCGGGCGGTGTCGGCGATAAGGTAAGCTTAATGCTTGCCCCCATGTTGGCAGCTTGCGGAGCCTATGTTCCCATGATTTCCGGCCGAGGCCTGGGCCATACCGGCGGTACTTTAGATAAATTTGACTCGATTCCTGGCTACCAAACCATACCAAGCAATGAGCTGTTTAAGAAAACCGTTCAAGAAGTGGGGTGTGCCATCATCGGCCAGACCGGGAGCTTGGCACCAGCAGACAAAAAGATTTATGCCCTAAGAGATGTCTGTGCCACAGTTGAATCAATAGAGCTGATTACAGCCTCAATCCTCTCCAAAAAACTGGCCGCAGGACTAGATTGTTTGGTAATGGACCTAAAATGCGGCAACGGTGCCTTTATGGAAAGTTTGGAAAGAGGAAGAGCTTTGGCCAGATCCATTGTTAATGTTGCCAACGAAGCCGGCACCAAAACCAAAGCAGTGCTGACAGATATGAATCAGGTTTTAGGGCGCACGGCAGGTAATGCCGTAGAAATGCAAGAAGCGGTTGATTATCTCAAAGGAGAAAAGGTAGATTCGCGACTGCATAAGATAACCATGGAGCTCTGTGCCGAATTACTGGTATTGTCAAAAATTTCAACAGATACAAAATCAGCCAAAGAAAGATTACAAAAAGTTTTAGACAGCGGAAAGGCTCTTGAGAAATTTGCCCAAATGGTTTCTGCTCTCGGCGGCCCCAAAGATTTTTGTGAGCATCCGCAAAAGTATTTGCCGCAAGCAGCCATCATCCGCCCGGTTTTTGCCAAAGAAAAAGGCTATGTCAGCGCTCAAGACACCAGGGGTATTGGGTTGAGTATTATTGAGCTCAAAGGCGGCCGCACCACACCGGAGCAAAAATTAGATTATGCCACGGGCTACAGTGACTTTTGCCAGTTGGGAGATGAGGTAGATGAGAAAACACCCTTGGCTATTATTCACGCCCAAACGGAAGACGAATTCGCCAAAGCCGCAGAGAATTTGCAAAGGCTGATAAAGGTAAGCTCAAAGAAGCCTGAACCATCGCCGGAGATAATTGAGAAAATCGGTTAATAAAAAATCGGAGAAACCAAAAGATTTCTCCGATTTTTTATTTTATGGAAGCAACGGGCTCCAAGCCGGGTCAGATCCGTCTGCCGGTGTGATAATTTGCCGCTCATTATAACCGGTTAAGTCAATAGAGTAGAGTTTAACCGGAGCAGAAGAGCGTCTTCCACCTTTTTCCTGACGGAAATACATCAACACACGTCCGTTGGGAGACCAAGTTGGTCCTTCAACCAAATAACCGCTGGCCAACAAACGTTCGCCGCTGCCGTCAGGGTACATTACACCGATGTAGAATTGCCCGCCGGCCATTTTAGTAAAGGCGATATAGTCGCCGCGCGGTGACCAAACCGGCGTGGCATAACGCCCGGACCCAAAACTGATACGGCGCACATCGGAACCATCGGCATTCATCACATAAAGTTGTTGGTTTCCGCCTCGATCAGAGTTAAAGACGATTTGGCTGCCGTCCGGAGAATAGCTTGGAGAAGTATCAATAGCATTTCCCCAGGTGAGGCGTTTGCTGGTACGGGTTTTCAAATCCATCTCATAGATATTGGTTTTGCCGTTGCTGGCATAGCTCAAAAGCACTTTAGAGCTATCAGGCGAGAAACGCGGGGCAAAAGTCATACCGGGGAAATTTCCGAGCAGCATTTGCTTGCCGGTCTCAATATCCAAGATATAAACACGCGGCGTATCTCCGCTATAAGACATATAGGTAATTTTCTGCAAGTTTGGAGAAAACCGCGGTGTTAAAGCCAAAGAGGCACCGGATGTCAAGAACTTGTGGTTCTCTCCATCCTGGTCCATAATGGCCAGGCGTTTGATTCTCCTGGTGGCAGGCCCGGTTTCGGAGACATAGACGATTCTGGTATCAAAATATCCTTTTTCACCGGTCAGGCGTTCATAGATAGCATCAGCCATCACGTGAGCCACACGCCGCCAGTTATCCTTGGTGGTGGTAAAAGATTGGCCTTTCATCTGGTTTTCGGCATAGACATCCCAGAGGCGAAACTCCACCCTTAAGTTATTGGCATCAATTTCTTGAACGGCACTTTGAACCAAAGCTTGGGCATTGATAGCTTTCCAATCGACAAATACCGGTTCCTGATCCATAGATTTAAATTCTTGGATATAGCTACGGTCATCAATAATTTTAAACAAACCGGAGCGCTCAAGATCTGCAATTACCACATCGCGGATTTGGCTGGCATAGCGGCCGACAAAGAACCCGTCGTGGATCATCTCGGGAAAAGCAATCGGCATGGGATCGCGCATGGCACCGGTCACATCAATTTGCAATTCGGCTTTGGCCGGATTTGCACAAAACAGTCCGCACAAAACAAGCAGAATATATTTTAACTTCATGTTTTCTCTCTCAAAAAAGGGATTCTTCAAACTGGGGGCAAGTATAAACAAAAAAGATTAAGATTCAATTAGCAAGAAGCATATCTCTTGACAGAACAACAAAAACAGCTAATCTGAGCTCATGGATTTAAGAGAATTTAAGAATAGCGTCAAACCGCACACGGCCATTTTGGGCTTTGATTATGGAGAGAAGCGCTTGGGCGTTGCTTCTTCAGATTTGATGTGGATGGTTGCCACCGCGCAAAAGACCATTTTTCGCAAGCATTTTAAGGAAGATATAAAAGCCATCAAACAGCTGGCTGAGGAGAAAGAAGCCGGCGGCATAGTTTATGGTCTTCCTTTGCAAATGAACGGCGAGGAAGGAGAAACAGCCGCCATGGTACGCAAATTTGCCGAGAAAGTTTATCAGGAATTGCCCCTGCCCTACACTTTTTGGGACGAGCGTTTATCATCTAAGGCCATGGAGAATTTTCTCATCAAACAAGTGGATATGTCGCGCGGCAAGCGCAAACAGATTTTAGACAGCTCCTCCGCAGCCTACATTCTGCAAGGCGCGCTTGATGCCCTAAGCCTTCTTTAGAAATAAAGCCTCGTTTTTTACGAGGCTTTAGCTTTAGTCGATGAGTTGGATATGGATTTTTTTGCCATAATACTGAATAAGGCGCCAATATTTACGCAGCGAGAGCTTGCCGCCACACTCAATTATATCTATCCAATCGACAGGAAAACCTAATTGCCCTGCCACATGGCTGATTGTTTGCCTTTTGTTTAGCCTGATTTGCCTTAATTGCGGACCGATTTCTTGCCGCCAGGTTTCTTGAATGGTTCTATAGTTCATTGTTTTAACTCCTAATTTTCTTATTAAAAGAAACCGCCCTAAATGAATTTAAGGCGGGGAGCTCGAGGATAAAATCAACCGCTGCTCCGGTTGATTTTACCACAAGAGGCGTAAGTTTTCTTGATTGAGTGAGTGAAGCGTGAGCAAGCGAAACGAAATTAGAAAACAAGTGACC
>CALXVW010000023.1 GCA_944392185.1 uncultured Alphaproteobacteria bacterium | reverse complement strand
GAAGATAAAAAGTCCCGTGAATATCATCAAAGACCCAAAAGCTCGTTTGTTTTTGCAAAAAGCCAGCCAGCGGCGCTGCAAGAGAGTGTGTGATACTTGTTTCTTTCTCACTTTTTTGCCTTACTCTTGAGGTTGAGGTGCATCTTTCAAGTCATCAATTAATGCCGGTGGAATAACATCATTGCCGGTTGAGCGTTCTATCACTTTTACCTCAACGCTTATTTGAGCTTGTCCGTCTTCTTTAACAGAAGTTGCACTTGCTTGGGCAACAGCTTGTTTCTTCTTGAATTCTTGTTTTAGCTTTTCCGGTTTCGGCAGAGTTTTTGTTTCTGAAACTGATTGCTTCTGAGGCTCTGTCTTTTTTGTAGTCTTTACCTGTGCAGATGCCGCTTTTTTCTCGGGAACGCTTGCTTTTGCTTCTTCTTTTGGGGTTTGAGTGTTTTTCTCTTGTTTTTGAACATTTGTGGAGTTCGTTTTTTGCTCTTCTTCTTTTACTTCTTTGACTGTGGCTGGTGTTTCCTCAGCTTTTTTATTTTCAATTGTTTGTGGTTGTGAGCTTTCTTCTTTTTTGGCGGTCTTGTTTTCTGTCTCATTTTTTTGAACCGGTGTTGGTTCTTCCTCTACTGTTTTCTCTTGAGACAATTCTTTTTGAGTTTCAATGTTTGCTACCGTTTTTTCTTCTTGAATGATTTCTTCTTTAATTTTGGCCTCTTTTTCTGCCTCATTTAAGGTTTTTACTTCTGCCTCGGGAGCGAGTTCTTCCGCCGGAGTGGCTTTGGGAGCTTCTTTTATTTCTTTTTCCGGTATAATTTCCGGTGCATCCGGTGATTTTTCCAACGGAATAACCTCCTCTGCCATATTGTTCTCTACCTGGTGATACGCAGCCCATGAGGCATACCATTGTTTGAACGCGTTCTTTGCTCCTTCTATGTCTTCATTCGAGAGTTCTTTTTTCTTGGCCGTTTGAAAAATTTGCGCTTTAAGTTGGTCCGTGATTGTAAAGTCTTCTAATTCTGTGCAACTTCCTTTGTTTAGGTGCTTTTCTAAAATGCTAGGAATTGTGCATAGACTATAATCCATATCTGCTTGATCTTTTAAAGGATCATAGATGGCTAGGCCTGTTTGTTTGGTGTTTTGGAGATTCTTAAATAAATCTTTTTCGGTGCCTGGAATTGACGCAAACGGCGTGTTTAATCCTGCTATGACAATCGTTGTGTGTTCAAGTTTGTCCTTCTTTTCCAATTTTTGTATGAAGTTTTCTAATTGGCCATATAAACAACTGGTTTGTTCGGCAAAGGCTTCTCTTCTTTTAGATAGATCAATACTTGCATCTCGAGAACTTATCCACTCTGATATCGGTTTCAGTTTGCACAGATTGTCATATATAAATAGGTGTCCCGGCATATCTAAAATTGTAATATACATATTGTTGCCTTTGTCTGTGGCTATGTCTTGTGCTATCAAGTCCAAATTCTTGAAGCTATCCAGCGTTTTTAACTCCTTGGTCGAAAAACGAAGCGGACTAACTTCTCTGGTAAATGCTGAGGCTAAGCCAAGTATCGGATCTATACCTTTTACAAAGCCCGTACTTTCCAGCCACTCCGCTGTTAAAACGGCGGCCTTTTGCTCAGGACCTATCTCTAACTCATCAAAGCTTATCGGTAATCCTGTCCTTCTGATACAGCGATTGACGGAAAGCCGACTGTTGATGCTGCAGAGTTCAATCCCCTCTCCTTCGTATACCCTGATGTTGTAATCTTCTTTGGTGAATTTATCAAACACACTATTGACTTTTAAATATAATTTGCTGTGGCCAAGATTCTTAAAATCCCAGTAACCGTTCATTATTACATCTGATAATAATAGTTCCTCAGGATCTTTATTCATACTCGGGTTTAGGTGCGACACCATGTTTAGATATGGATTGTTGTTATGCCTTACATAGGCGTATGGGTAATAGGTGAAATTGTTTTGTTGGTAAAAGCCTAAGATGTTATTGCTGCTTTGCTGAAGCGTCGTAGTCTTTGAGCCTTCTTCAAATTGGGCTAATTGGTAGTATGAGGGGGAATTTTGCAGCGCTATTAACACAAAGTTACGGCCATTGGGGTGGGTGCTTTCTTCTCCTAAAGAGGTTTGACTGTCAAATACTCTGGATTTGGGGTTGAAATAAGCCTCGCTCATCAAACCTCCCAAAATTAACAATAATATTCCTAAAAGATATGTTTGTGTAGATCTTTGGGCAAAGGTAAAAAATATCCAAACAAATAATATTAAAATACATGCTGATGCAATATGTGAATAGTTTTCAAGAATATTGGAAAAAACAGAAATTTGAATGTTGTTAAAGTAGTTGCTCAGGAATGAATGCGAGTCAAATAAGGCAAATTGTGCAAACATTGCCAGCAATAAAAAGCCGCTGCCTAATCCGACGAGAAAGTTTTGCAATGTTAATGAAAATGAAAATAAAAACATTAATCCGAGCGAAAAAAATGCTATGCCGGTATATATCCACAATGCCTCCGTAGAAAGAGTTTGGTCCGCCGTGAATATGTTATAACTTCCGGCTTCGGCAAAAAGCGTAAAATCTATGCCAAGCAGAGTTGCTAACAGCATACTTTTTATCAATAAATCAACCAAATATTCGCGCAGGCGGCGTTTGTCTTTCTTTTTTTCTTTTTGTTTGCGAGAAATGTTTTGTGCTGATTGTTGTCTGGGGTCGTCTAAGAAAATATCATCCATGATCTAATTCGCCTTTGCTGACATTTGTTTTATAGATACCCAATATATAAGCATAGTTGTTATTAATTTTAAAGCAAAAATCCTCAGAGTTTGCACAACTTCTGAGGATCTTTATAAAATCTTGCGATTTATTATCTGGAGTAGAACTCGATAACCTGGTTGGGTTCCATCTGTGATGCATATGGAACATCTTCAAGTTTCGGTACATATGAGTATTTGGCAGTAAATTTCTTGCTGTCAACTTCCAGATAGCCCGGGAAATCACGGCTGGTTGATTCCATGGCAGCAATGGTGATGGCCAATTGTTTTGCCTTATCCGTTGCTTCCAAGACATCTCCTACTTTTACCATATAAGAAGGAATGTTTACTTTCTTGCCGTTAACGGTTACATGACCGTGGTTTACAAACTGACGAGCCGCAAAAATAGTCGGTGCAAATTTGGCTTTGTATACCAAATTGTCCAAACGAGATTCCAAAATACCAATCAGGTTTTCAGCCGCGTCACCAGAACGACGGATGGCTTCTACATAGTATTTGTGGAATTGTTTTTCAGAAACGTTACCATAGTAGGTTTTCAATTTCTGTTTTGCATACAACTGTGTACCATAGTCAGTCGTTTTTTTTCTTCTTTGACCATGCTGACCGGGAGCATATTCTCTCTTAGCTACTGAGCTGTTTGGGTTGCCCCAAATCGGGCCATATTGGCGCTCTTTTTTCTTCTTTGCAGAAACAATACTTTTCATCTATATTTTCCTTATTTTTAATTTCACTTATTGTCCCGGTAGTTTTGGCTTATGTTGCCAAACGAGGCGGTTTAATCCGTCTTCATTCCCGGAAGTGCTCGCAATGTATAACATTAATTGCGATAAATCAAGTCTTTTTTGCATAATTTTGTAGATTTTTAAAATTCTAAAGACTAAAATACAACAGATTTTGATGAAAGTGTTGAGTTCCATGTCTTATGAATTGATGTTTCAAAATGCCCTCAAGCTCCATCAGGATGGACAGCTTGATCAGGCAGAAGCTCTTTACCGACAAATCCTTGAGACTGTGCCGGAACAACCGGATGTGCTCAATTTGCTGGGCCTTGTTGCCCATGCGAAAGGTGCTCAAGATGAGGCTTGCCGCCTTTTTATGCAGGCTATCAGAGCCAAGCCAACTGAGGCTTCGTTCTATTATAACTTGGCGTTTTCTTTTAAGTTGAGCGGAAAGCCTAAAGAGGCTTTGGAAAATTTTCGTAAGGTTACCGAGCTTGATCCCAAAATCAAAGAAACCTATAATGAAATTGCCCTGCTCTTACAACAAAACGGAAATATGGATGAGGCCAGAAGAAATTGGCAATACGCCATCTCTTTAGCCCCCTCATTTGCCGAGGCAAAAGCTAATCTCTCCATGAGTTATCGGCAGGAAAATGTTTTTAAGGCCACAGAAATGCTTGAACGCCTGGCTTTAGAATTTCCATCAGAAGCTATAATCTTTTACTATCTTACCAGAATTTATATTCAACGCAATTTATGGGAAAACGCTTGGAAATCTGCCGTTAAAGCAAAAGAATTGGCTCCGATGTCTGATGAAGTTCGGGTCCTTTTGGGGCAACTCTCATGTCATGATAAGCAAATCGAAAATGCAAAAATTTATTTTGCCAAGGCTGAGTTGCTTAATCCTAATAATATCATTGCTTTGATGTCTTTGGCAGATATTTATAGTCGTGAGGGAAATTTTGAAGAGGCAGAGCCAAGATACAAGAGAGTTCTGGAGTTAGAGCCCAAAATTTTTGATGCTCACAACAATTATGCGGAAATGCTTCAGCATCAGGGCCGCTTAAGTGAGGCCTTGGAAGAATACAGAGCTGCTGTAATTCTTAATCCTAAAGCTGCGGAAGTAAGCAATAATTTGGCGCTTATTTTGCGAGACCAAAACGAATATGAGGAAGCTTTGGGGCTTTTATTTAATGCCCTCTCCCATGCTCCAAATATGGAAGAAATATCCATAAATCTCTATGAAACACTCATCCTTATGGCCAGGGAAAACAATGATAAGGCTTTGCAAATTGCTCAAAACTGGCTTAAAAACTTTCCTGAAAATACATTCGCCCAACAAATTTGTGCGGCCTTGAAAGGAGAAGATATTGGCAATAATCAAGTTTATAGTGAAAAGTTGTTTGACCATTTTGCTGATAATTATGAGTTGGTTGTCAAAAATTTGGGCTATTCAGCTCCGATGGCTATGGGAAGAATTGCAGGACCTCTTAAAGGTACCGTTGTGGATCTGGGGTGTGGTACGGGGCTTGTGGCACAGATTCTTAAAAATGATGAAAATATCTTCATAGGTGTTGATATCAGCCAAAAAATGCTCGATGTTGCTGCTAAGAAAAATATTTATCAATCTTTGGTCAAGTCTGATCTTGTTGAATATTTGCAAAAAAATCAGGATTTTGATTGGGCAGTAATGGGAGATGTTTTTTGTTACATTGGTGATATCTCTCAAGCAATAAAATTATTAAAAAACATCTCCCATTACTGCCCAATCAAAATCCTGATTTTGATTGGGCAGTAAT
>CALXVW010000022.1 GCA_944392185.1 uncultured Alphaproteobacteria bacterium | reverse complement strand
AATTTATTTTCCAGCATAATTTTTTTCAACTCGGCATTACGCATTCCGGCCCCGCAGGTGATTTCCCCTTCACCTTTGGTCCAGCTTTTATAAAATGCGCTGTCCAATTTAATAACCACACCGGGAATTCCGCCGTCTCTCACCAACAAATTAGACCCACCGCCAATAACGCAAACAGGTAGATTATAAGGCTTAGCACGCAAAAACCAGCTCAAATCATCATTATCAAAAGGCAAAAACATAACCTCTGCCGGACCGCCGACGGCAAACCAAGTATGTTTAGACATCGGCACATCACAGAGGTATTTTCCCCTCACCTCCGGCAACAGCTTCACCAAATCAGTCTTTTTTTTGCCAAATCCCAGCATCATCCACCTCCTGTTAACGTCTGATTACTGTTTTTTCGATTCCATCAGCCAACCTTCTGGCGGCATCTTTAATGCCGGCTTTTTGCGCACACTCCGACATATGCTTGAGTTTAGGATAGTCAGATACCCATTCCTCAATAATTTTCTTAAGCTTTTCAGGTGTTAATTCCCTTTGCGGAATAACGATTCCGGCCCCGGCCTCAACAATTTCGGCGGCATTAGACGTTTGGTGGTCATCCGCGGCTGTCGGCAACGGCACCAAGATAGACGGCACACCGACCACGGCAATTTCGGAAACGGAAGAAGCTCCCGCTCTCGAAACCACAATATGAGAGTTCCGATACAATTCTCCCATATTTTCAAAGAAGTGATTAACCACCAGATCGACACCGCTGCCCTCATAGGCGCGGGCAATATCATTTTCTTCTCCCTTGCGGCACTGCTGAAAAATTTTCAAGCGTTTGGTTAAGATTTTATCCATCTTTTGCACGGCCGCCGGAACAACCTCGCCCAAGATTTTAGCCCCCTGACTTCCGCCCAAAACTAAAATTTGCATTGTATCGGCTGAAGACAATTTAGGATAAGGCTTTGAGGCCGCCTCAACAATAGATGCTCTGACCGGCATACCGCAAAGGATACAACGCTCCCAAGCAGGAGCATATTTTACCTTTTTAAAACTCTGGCCAACCAACTCGGCATATTTAGCCAAAAAGCGATTTGTTCGGCTCATAACCGAATTTTGTTCATGAATAATCAAATCCGTACCCGATAAAATTGCCGCCATAGATGCCGGAAAAGAGGCATAGCCGCCAAACCCGACCACGCAAAGAGGTTTTTCACGCCACAACACCCAAGCCGCCTGCACAATCCCGATTGCGGTTTTGATAAGGCTCTGGATTTTAAACAACTTTGATTTTCCGACCACACCGCCAGAAAGTACGGCCACATTAGGCATTTGCCCGAGTTTTCCCTTATAATTATCTTTACCACGGCTGTCGGTAATGAGCATCAGACGATATCCCCTTGCTTCCAACTCCTCGGCCAAAGCCTCCGCCGGATAGACGTGACCGCCGGTACCACCGGCAGTAAGAATAATCAAAGGCTTTTTCTCTTTTTTAGCTGGTTTCATCTTTTTCCTCCGCATGAACATTTTTGCGAGTGATGGCAAGCAACATTCCCATGCCCAAAGCAATTCCCAAAAGAGAAGAACCGCCATAAGAAATAAAGGGAAGCGTCATCCCTTTAGTTGGCATAAGGTGCAATGTTGAAGCCATGTTAATGATGCTTTGCAACCCGAAGCTGGCCGCCAAACCTGAAGCCGCCAAAATAATAAAAAGATTATTATCTTTGCAGGAGATCATCAGCGTGCGGATAACAATAGCGGCATAAAGACCGACAATTAAAAGGCACAAAAGCATTCCATATTCTTCAGCCGCCACGGCAAAAATAAAATCCGTATGAGCATCGGGGATATGCATTTTCACGACGCCTTCTCCCGGCCCCACCCCAAAAACATTACCGTTTTCAAAGGCTTCCAATGCTTTTTTGACTTGATAGCTAAGATTATTTTCAGAAGCCAAAAACTGTTGGAACCGCGCTTGCACATGCGGAAACACCAAATATGCCCCGCCCAAAGCAATAATCCCGGCCAAGGCCATTCCGCCCACGATCCAAAGAGAAAGGCCCGAAAGGAAAAATTGAAAAGCCCACACCAAAGTCACCACCACCGACATTCCGACATCAGGCTGGAGCAAAAGCAAAAATAAGGTAAAAGCAAAAAGACCCATAGAAAGAGCATCACCCGGAAAATCACGATAGCGCTTTTGCCCCTCAAACAGCCAAGCAGCCACCACCACAAAAGTCGGTTTTACAAACTCAGACGGCTGCAAAGAAAAAGAGCCAAGAGATATCCAACGGTGCGCACCTTTAACCTCAGGCCCCCATAAGGCAAAAATCATAAAAATAACGGTAAGAACATAACCGATAACGGCAGTCCGCCTGATGGTTTTAAGGCTTTGCATGGATAAAAGCAGCATAATACCGACAGCCAACGGCAAAAAGAAAAATTGGCGTTTAATAAAGTGAAAACTTCCCACACCGATACGATTAGCCACCGCCGGAGAAGCCGAAAAATTCAAAAAAGCGCCGATAACGATAATAAGGCCTATCATAATCAAAAGAGCTTTATCAACCGTCCACCACCAGTTGGCAATAAGGCTTTTGCTATTTCGGGAAAAGGCGATCACTTTTTTTCTCCTGCCTTACTTTGAGAGAACAGCCAGCGAGCCGATAACGGCCAAAATAACACCAATAATCCAAAAACGAGCTACCACTCTGGTTTCAGGCCAACCACATTGCTCAAAATGATGATGTATTGGAGCCATTTTGAAAAATCTCTTTCCACCTGTGTATCTAAACCAGTAGACTTGGATCATAACAGACAAAGCCTCTGCCACAAAGACAAAGCCGACAATAGCGAGCAAAATTTCTTGTTTGAGCATCACGGCCAAAGTTCCGAGATAAGCGCCCAGAGCCAGAGAGCCTGTATCTCCCATAAAGACTTTAGCAGGAGCTGCATTAAACCACAAAAAGCCAAGACAGGCGCCGATAACGGCGGCACAAGTCACGGTCATTTCAGCCCCAAAAGGAATAGGCATCAGATAAAAATCATTAACCAATTCAGAACCGCAGATATAAGCAATAGCCATAAACACAGGCAAGGCAATAACCATAAGACCGGCGGCCAGACCATCCAGACCATCGCTCAAATTAACGGCGTTTGAGGCACCGGCAATAACCACCATGGCAAACGGCACATAGAACCAGAATAGATTGATAGAAACATTGACAAGGTATGGAAAATTCAAAACAAACCTTGTTTCTTTTGGCATTAGATAAGAGATAACCAAAACGGCAAACAGCGCGGTAGAAAATTGCAAGAGCAATTTCATTTTGGCAGTCATGGCGTTTGCGGTTTGTTTAGTCACTTTAGTATAATCATCAACCGCGCCGACAAAACCATAAACAAGCAAAACCAGCATAGCAACCCAAACAAGCGGATTAGTTAAATCAGTGCATAAAAGGATAGCAACGATAGCGGCCCCC
>CALXVW010000021.1 GCA_944392185.1 uncultured Alphaproteobacteria bacterium | reverse complement strand
AAAAATGGGTCAATATATTTTCTGAGAATGAGACTTTGCAAGAAACTGATTGGCAGGGAGCAATGTATCGACTGATTATTGTGTCTCCGCTAAGATTATTAGGGAGAATTTTATGGTTAGCGGTAGATTTTGTAGTTATAGAGCGCAGCATCATCGGAACACTTTCAAGCGGCATGGAAATGTTGGAGAATACATTTGAGAAGTATCAAACTCAAACTCAAAGAAATTATCTTATTCTGACAATAATAGGTGGAGCATTGTTATTGTTAAATATAGGAAGATATGCCTATGAATAGTTCATTTGCGTTATTGTCATTAATTGTAGCATTGCCATTCTTAGGGATGCTGTTTGTATTAACGGCAAGAGATGATGGTGTGGTTAAAGGTCGCAATGCGTTCAATGTTTGTATTTTTACGATTATTGCCAATATTATTTTAATCTGGCGTATTTTTATGATTTTAAACGAAAAAAGCCGAGAGCTTCAGTTGTTGGAAAAGTTTAATTGGTTATCCACCCCAAATATTGATATTGTTTTAGGAGTTGATACTTTTTCTCTGTTGTTAATATTGGCGGTTCATCTGGCAGTATTGATTGGTCTGTCAGGGGTAAGAAATAATTTATATAAGCAAAAATCATTAATGGTTTTTACACTACTGTTTTTGAGCATGGTGACAGGATTTTTTGTTGCAGCGGATATTTTCTCGTTTTATCTTTTTTTTGAGGCGATGCTGATTCCCTTATTTATGATTATAGGGATGTTTGGCGAGGTAAAAAAACAAGATTTGATTTATCGCTTTTTCTTATATAATTTTATTGGTGCCTTGATATTATTCAGTGCCACTATGTTAATTTATCATCATCAGGGGAGTATCACATTAGAAGAAGTGAGCCGCCTGCCTCTCAAAGGAGGAATAGGTTTTTATGTTTGGGGAGCTGTTTGTTTATCATTTTTATCAAGGATACCGATATGGCCGTTTCACTACTGGATATCGTCAATCAATTCAGGCATAAGAAATCCTTTAGCGTTTGTGATTACGGCCTTGATGCCGCTAACGGCGATTTATGGATTTATTCGTTTTTTACCGCCACATTTTTCATCAAGTATAGGCAATTATTTGATATGGATAAATATTATCGGTGTGATTACAATGGTGTTCATTGCACTGATAGGTTTTATCAATAAAGACTCGCAGTATAAAATTTTCTCCTATATAACAGTTTACTACATTATGTATTTGTTGGGAATTTTTACCAACGATGAGGTGATAGTTTTTAATATAGGATATTCCCTATTTGGATTTATTATTGTAATTTCGACGCTAGAAGTTCTTTCTGGTTACATAATACACAAAGAAGAAGAGGTCGAGACATCATCCAGAGGTTTTTTGTGTAGAGCTAGAAAATTATCGTTTATTTATTCTTTTATGACATTGGCGGCGATAGGATTGCCTGTTTCAGCAATTTTTGTAAATAATTTTTTGATTTTATCAAAACTTTTGAGTGCCAATATTAAGATGGGTATGCTTCTAGTTTTTGCACTTGTGATTGCGGGGATGACATTATTACAAGAACTATTCAGGCTAAAAGATGATGATAAAAGTTGCCGTCTTGGAAAAAGTGATGATATTTCAATATTTCAATTTGTTTTTATGATATTTGTAATGTTTATTTTATTAATGTCATTTGTAAAACCCTTGTGGTTTGTGATAAACGAATAGGAGCAAAAATGTTGCAAAATTGGCTGATATTGTTGCCGGAATTAACATTGCTGAGCTTTCTTCCCGTTGCGTGGCTGGTAAATTTGTATCGGGAGAGCAAAACGGCCAAAACATTTTTTACGCTAAGTAAATATTTTCTTGGAGCCGCACTTATATTTACAATAGTATTTTACAATAAAAGTGTTTGGAGTGCGTGGTGGTTAAACAGTCGTTATTCGACTTTATTTAAGGTTGCGGTCTATACCGTGGCACTTGTTTGGTTTTACTTTGCATCCAAGTGGTTTTTGAGCAAGAATAGGTCTTCGGCCAAGTTTTATTGTATTTGCATGGGAATGCTTTTGAGTTTTGGAATTTTGCTTTCGGCGCAAAATTTTCTTGTTCCTGCGTTATTGGTTCCGGTACTATGTTTGCTAACGAGGGGATTAATCCCATTACATTGTGATGAAGAGAAGGCGGAAGCTATAACAAGCGTTTATATCCGAGAGTCATTTATATTTTGGTTGTTGTTGTGGGGAGGAATATCGATTCTATGGTGGCAAACGGGATCATTAGAATATGCAGATATACGCTATATTTTTGCTCTGGAGGGAGAGGTTAATTGGATAGCCTATAGCGGAGCCGTTATGATTGTCAGCTCATTATTATTCATGATGGCAGCAGCCCCATTCCATCTTTGGTTTGTAAATGCTTTAAGTCTTGCGATATTACCGGTCTGTGGTTTTTTGACGTTAATTCCACCGTTTGTGTATTTATCTTGTTTAATAACATTAATGACGGGGGTATTTGCGCCGTTATCGCAGTCTTTACAGACGTTGTTGTTTTGTTTTGCGGTTTTTTCTCTGTTTGTAGGGGCGGTTTCAGCCAATCGTCAAAATAATATCAGACGATTATTCGGATTTAGTACGACTTATAATTTAGGTTTTATGTTATTGGGAATTTTGGCGTTTCATTCTCATTCAGTTGTCAGTGCGTTTGTATACACAATTATTTATGTTTTGGCGATGATAGGAATTTATGCGGTCTTTTTAGGGCTAAAAAGCAAAGGAGATTATGTAAGCGAGCTTGAAGATTTATCAGGCCTTTCGGAGGCCAAACCATATCTTTCGGCAGCCTTTTTGGTTTTTATGATATCATTGATAGGGATCCCGCCGTTGCTTGGCTTTTGGGGCCGGTTGTCACTGATAAACACACTGGTTTCAGAAGAACGCTGGTCAGATGTTTTGATGTTGATGATAGCATTAATTTTAATGGCCAATGCGTATTTGCAGATAATAAGAAAGATTTATTTTGAACCGTTACAGCATAGTTTTGATCGTACCGATAAACCAATTTATGTTTGCTTGTTTATAAATTTGGTATTAATCCTGATTTCAATACTCAATCCCTCATATTTGTTGCACGATGCCGAGATTGTTTTGAGAGGATTAACGCAGTGACCTGGTTAGGGGAATGGTATTGGGAAGATTTAGAAAGCATTGGTAGCACCAACGATGCCGGGATTAGGTTGAGCCAACATCCTGTGGCTGAGAAGATGGTTGTATCCGCCAAAGAGCAGACGGCAGGTCGCGGCCGCAGAGGCAGAAGCTGGCTTGGGTTGCCGGGCAATTTGTTTATGTCATTGGTTATTCCCGGGAGTTATCAGGATTTGAACTATATGCCATTTGTGGTATCCTTGAGTTTGCTAAAGGTAATAAAAGGATTGGCACCTGATTTGGATGTGAAGCTAAAATGGCCCAACGATGTTTTGGTTGCAGGCGGTAAAATATCGGGAATTTTGCTTGAAAAACCGGAAAATGAGTATATAGTCCTGGGCATTGGTGTAAATCTGGTCGCAGCGCCGAAGGATGAAGATGGTTTACTTTATCCGGTAGCTGGGTTAAGAGATTACGGTATAGAGGTGGAGCGCTGCCGTTTTTTGGAGCTTTATCTTAAAGAGTTTGATAAGGTTATATTATTGCTGAGATCAGCCGGTTTTGATGCGGTGCGCAAAGAGTGGTTAGCAAATGCGGCCAACTTGGGACGCGAGATAAAAGTTAATTTGGAACATGAAAGTTTTTATGGAATTTTTAAGGGCTTGGATAAGAATGGAGGCCTTTTAGTAGAAAGAGACGGCCGGGTTGAAAAGATATATGCCGGAGATGTTTTTATAACAAAGGAAAAAAGAAACTAATGGAAGAAATGGTTGAAGAAAGTTTGCCGTGCTTTAGAGAAGATGGACTATATTTTGTAGCCTTGGGCGGAGCTGAGGAAGTCGGCTTTAATATGTATGCCTATATTGTTAACGGTAAGATTTTGGTTGTTGACTGCGGCTATGGTTTTTTGAATGATGACTTTCCGGGGATAGATTTAGGTCTGGCCGATGCAAGTTTCTTGGAGAATTATCAAGATAGAATAGAGGGGTTGTTTGTTACCCATGCACATGAGGACCATTTTGGTGCGGTAGCGCATATCTGGCCAAGATTGCAGTGCCCGATATATGCCGGCGAGTTCACGGCCGGACATATCCGCCGCCGGTTGGCAGAATACAAGCTTGAAGAACTGGCAAAAGTTAATGTGATAAAGCCGGGAGAGAAAGTAAAGCTTGAAAATTTTGAGGTTGAGTTTGTGCCGGTTGTTCACTCTCTGCCGGGTAACGCCATGCTGATGATAAGGACAGTATATGGCAATGCCGTACACGCCACGGACTGGCGGTTGGATGATGGCCAAATGAGCTTTATGCCGACAGATTATAAGCGCTTGGAAGAGATATCAAAAGAGGGGATAGATGTTTATGTCGGCGATTCAACCAATATGGCACACGATAAAAGCGGTCCGTCAGAGAGTGAAATTCGCAAAAGTTTGTTAGAGTTGGTTCCAAAGTATAAGAACACGCTTGTTGCCACTTGTTTTGCTTCAAATATTGCCAGGTTAGAGAGCTTGATTTTGGCGGCGCACGCGGCAGATCGGACCCCGGTCATTGCCGGCATGAGCATGATACAAAATTTAAATATTGCCAAGGAGTGTGGTTATTTGCCAGATTTGCCGAGCTATGCTGAGGCCAAGCAAGCAATGGATATTCCGCTGGATAAAATGCTTTATATTTGTGCCGGTTCACAGGCCAATTATCGGAGTGGGTTGAGCCGTATTGTCAACGGCGAGAACAAAGAGATAAAGTTAGGCAAAGGCGATGCCATTATATTTTCCTCGCAGATTATTCCCGGTAATGAAGAAAAAATAGAGCGTATGCAGGAAAAACTAAGAGATATGGGGGTAGATGTTATCTCAAGCGAGGAATATTTGGTTCATACCTCCGGCCATGCTTGTAAAGATGAAATAAAAGAGATGTACAAGATTCTCAAGCCCAAGATTGTACTTCCGGTGCATGGGGATAAGAGAAACATCAGAGCGCAAAAACGCTATGCATTGGAAAACGGGATTAACGAGGTTGTTGTCGCCCGCAACGGAGAGATAGTGCTAATAAAAGACGGCCATGCCGAAATCACCGGAGAGGTTCCGACCGGAATGATAGGCGTTGACCGCAAACAATTAACGGATTTAAATTCACAGCTGATAAAAAATCGCAGAAGAATAGCGTATAACTGCAGCTTATTTATCAGTGTTGTATTTGATTATGACTGGCGTTTGGAGGATTTGCAGATATCCTCGATAGATATTTTGGAGGAGAATACTTTTCTGGAGCTAAGAGACAGAATAATTGAGGAGATGAAGCAAGAAATCCCCGAGATGGTGATAAAACACGATTATAGAGAGGCGCAGATAAAAGAATATTTGAGCGCCAAAATCCGCAAAAAGATATATAAGGAAACAGATATCAAGCCGGTAGTGTTCATGCACCTGTACCACCGCCGAAAAGAAGATGAATAAATAAAAGCCTCGTTGAAACGAGGCTTTAAATTTAATCAATCAGTTGGATATGGATTTTTTTGCCGTAGTATTTGGCTAAGATATAGAGATTGGAAAGTTGCAAGGGGTGAGAGCCAATTTCCATATCATCCAAAATATAAATAGGGATTTTGGTGTCATGAGAAAGTTTCTCTAAAGATAACTGTTTAGACACTCTCAGTTGATGAAGTTGCTGAGCAATAGTGCCGTGGTTTTTAATAAGCTCTTTGATAGCTTGTTTTTTGTTATACATCGTTTCAAACTCCTAAATTTCTTGTTAAAAAGAAACCGCCTTAAACAAATTAAGGCGGGGAGCTCGAGGATAAAATCAACCGCTGCTCCGGTTGATTTTACCACAAGAGGCGTAAGTTTTCTTGATTGAGTGAGTGAAGCGTGAGCAAGCGAAACGAAATTAGAAAACAAGTGACC
>CALXVW010000020.1 GCA_944392185.1 uncultured Alphaproteobacteria bacterium | reverse complement strand
ATCTTTTTTTTTTTTTTTTATAATTTTGGGAACCAAATTACTCCCTTGCTCACGCAAGAAATTCAAGCGGGCTTTAATAGATTCATAAGCTTCTTTGTGCAATTCGCGGAAAGCAATTTCTTCGAGTTCGGTTTTAACCTCCTGCATACCGATACGTTCGGCCAAAGGAGCATAAATATCCAAGGTTTCTTTGGCAATTCTGGCACGCTTATCCGGCGCACAAAAATGCAATGTTCGCATATTATGGAGCCTGTCCGCAAGTTTAATCAACAAGACGCGAATATCTTCAGACATGGCAAGCAAGAGTTTACGAAAATTCTCGGCCTGTTTATTGTTGGCTGATTTCTGCTCAATCATAGCCAATTTGGTAAGCCCGTCAACAATCTGCGCCACCTGAGCTCCAAAAAGTTTTTTTATTTCTTCAATAGAAGTATCTGTATCTTCAACCGTATCATGAAGCAGTCCGGCAATAATAGAAGTTGAATCGAGTTTAAACTTGGTTAAGATACCGGCGACTTCAACTGGATGAGAGTAATAAGGATCACCGGAAGTACGAAGTTGAGCTCCGTGTTTTTTCATTGCAAACACATAGGCTCTGTTCAATGCATCCTCATCTGCATTGGGGTCATAAGATTTTACCAAATCGACTAATTCATATTGTCTGAGCATTTTTTTAAAGCCGTTAAATAAAAAACGAAATTATTTTAATTGTAACATCGAATTATTTAATTTAGTTTAAAGATGGATCAAAGTAAATGCAACAAAAAAACGAGTCGACCATACGACCCGTTTTATTTTTTTTGAAATAACTTAAATTTTATTCTTCGTCACCGAAGTCATCACCGGCATCAAAACCATCATCACCGGCGAAATCATCATCACCGAGCTCACCGTCCAAATCGACATCAGCGTCAGCGTTGGCGTCAGCATCCAAATCCAGAGCATCATCATCGCCGCCGTGAATTTGCATATTATCATCCAATTCGGCCTGCGGCAACAAACCGGTAAACTGCTCATCAAGCTCAGAGAGTTCTTTCTCGGCCGCCATAATTTCAAGTTCTTCTTCCTCAGGTTCTTCAACCTCAACATATTTTTGCAAGCCCATAACCAGAGAACGCTGTAATTCTTCAATACTGATGGTCTCTTCGGCAATTTCACGCAAAGCAACCACGGAGTTTTTATCATTATCGCGAGCCACGGTCAACGGAGCTCCGGCAGAAAGATCTTTAGCTCTTTGAGCAGCAACCATCAACAATTCATAGCGGTTAGGAATTTTATCAATACAATCTTCTACAGTAACACGCGCCATTTTAATTACCTTTTATTTAGAGTTAAAACATTTTGCCAATTGGTATACAACAGCTTCAACAAAAAAAGCAACAAAAAAATTAAAAAAACATTTTGAATCAATATGTTAGCAATTTCAATTTTCGATTCGCAAAGCTGTTCCCGCCAGCTTAAAATTATACTTTTTCCATTTTTCCTCAAGCAGCGGACGATTTTTCTGCACTTCAACCACATCGGCAAGCGGCGCATTATAAGCAGAAACGATAGCCTGCATGGTAGCATAGCGAAAAGCCTGAGATTTTGGGCTTAGTTTATTAATTTCATCATCATACAAACCTGACCTATAAGCCCGAATAGCCTGCATCAAAGAAGAGCTTATTCTGGATAATCGATAAGCTTTTATGGTTTTATCGCAGGTATAGGCCCACTCGTTGAGCGTAAGACCTTCTCCGGCCACTTTTTTTGCCAATTCCAACTCCTGCCCCATAAGACGCGCTTTTTGCACCAGCCTGGCGCAGGGATTAACTCCTTCGCGCAATCCGGCTACAATGGCAGGATTGTTATCAAATTCATAGCTCCAGAGCATAGAAGATACTCGGCTCAACTGGTAGCGATTATCACCTGTCTGATACCAATCCTCCACCGCATCAATCGTACGAGCAAACGCCTGAATATCTGCTGAGGTAAGTAAAGAATCCGGCGTTGGTTTAATGGTGCGCAGCTGACTGCGCCCCGGCTTTTTAGGAGCAGCATTAGGCATAAAATCTTGAGGCGGCACCAATTTTTTGAGAGCGGCAAAAAATTCCGGATTATAAACCACTTTCGGGTGATATGGCGTCATCTGCGGTTGCTCGGTTTTCCGAGCATTTTCCGGCCACATTTCCGGCATTAAGATGTAGTATAGGAATGGAGACAAGAACTCAATATCTTCAACATCTTTGAGTTGCGGAGCGATTCGTTTTGGAAATTGGTTTTTAGTTTCTTTGATACCGGGCATATTCAAAACTTTTTCCGACATATTGGGAATTTCAAACAACATCGGCCCGATATATGGATACATCTCTTTAGGCAACGTGGCCAAAATTTCCAACGTGTGTTCTTCCTCTTCCCATTTGAGGCGCTTCTCATTAATGCCATAGGTCGCGGCCCTGGCGTAGAAATCCGGGTCAAATTCACCGGTCAAATCCCAAACACTATGATATTTTTTATCATAATAGCGGTTCTCGCGATTAAAAATTTCCTCCAACTCGGTTAGAGACGGTAGATTGTCTTCTTCCAGATTAATCTCAAGCTCTTGTT
>CALXVW010000019.1 GCA_944392185.1 uncultured Alphaproteobacteria bacterium | reverse complement strand
CGCTCCAACAAACGAGAGTGCAAATAGAACACATCACCCGGATAAGCCTCACGTCCTGGTGGACGGCGGAGCAGCAAAGACATCTGGCGATAAGCCGTCGCCTGCTTGGATAAGTCATCATAAAAGATAACGGCGTGCATACCGTTATCACGGAAATATTCCCCCATAGCGCAGCCGGAATATGGTGCAATATACTGCATCGGAGCGGGGTCAGAAGCTGTTGCCGCCACCACGATGGTATAATCCATTGCCCCATAGTCCTTGAGTGTTTTAACCACCTGGGCCACGGTAGAACGTTTTTGACCTACGGCAACATATACACAATAGAGTTTGTCTTTCTCAGATTTTGCCGCATCATTAATTTTCTTTTGATTGATAATCGTATCAAGAATGATAGCTGTTTTACCGGTCTGTCTGTCACCGATAATAAGCTCACGTTGTCCTCTTCCGATAGGAATAAGGGAGTCAACCACTTTCAAACCGGTCTGCATCGGCTCATGCACGGAGCGCCTGGGAATAATACCGGGCGCCTTCACCTCGGAACGGGAAAACTCTTTGGCTTTAATCGGCCCCAAACCGTCAATCGGCTCGCCCAAAGCATCAACCACACGGCCAAGCAATTCCTTACCAACCGGCACACTAACGATTTGGTCGGTACGTTTAACCATATCACCTTCTTTAATCTCTTGGTCAGAGCCGAAGATAACCACGCCGACATTATCCTCTTCCAGGTTAAGAGCCATTCCCTTAACCCCGCTTTCAAACTCCACCAACTCACCGGCCTGAACCTTATCCAAACCATAAACGCGGGCAATACCGTCCCCGACAGACAACACCTGTCCGACTTGAGAGACATCGACCTCCATTTTAGAGTTGGCGATTTTGTCTTTGATAATGGAAGATATTTCACTGGCAGATACCGACATTATTCTTCACCTTTCATCATAATTTCCAGACGGCTAAGCTTTGCAGCCACCGTATCGTCAAACATTTCCGAGCCAAAACGAACCTTAAGTCCGCCAATCAGCTCAGGACAAATTTTATAAGTAACCGTTACTTTTTGCCCCAGAAGTTTTTCCAAAACGCCGACAAGTTTTTTATCTTGAGCGGAGGAAAGTTTTTTCACACTTTCAACCTCAACCTCGGCAACATTATTGTGCCGATAATACAGATGCACGAACTCATCCAAAATCGACAACAAATCCCCAAAACGACGGTTCTGGTAGACAACATCCAAACACCGCAAGGTTTCATCAGAAAGCTTCAACTTTTTAGCCACTTGCGTCAAAACGGAGAGTTTATCTTCATCTTTCCACAGCGGACAAACCATATATTTGGCAAACTCTGCATCTTTGCCGGCTGCCTCGCGCAAAGTCAAAACATCGACAAACACTTTGGCCGCGCTTTTCTTTTGCAAAGCCGCATCCAAGAGTGCCGTAGCATAAGTAACAGCTATTTTTGTTTTTGAAATTTTCTTCACGTCTTTAGTCTTTCGATTCCAAACTGAGCTTATCTTATACGCCAATTAGTTTCTTTTTTATTAATATAATTTCATTCACCGTAAAAATCTATTTTCCCCTAATTTTTTTGAAAATCAGAAGAAAGAATACGGGTCAATATCCACCTCCACACGGACGTTAGAAGGGATTTTTACCTTAGCCAACCATTGTTTCAAAACCGCTTGAATTGGTATATTTCTGGCAGTTTTAAGCAACAGCCGATACCGATATTTATTGCGTAGCATAAAAATAGGCGCCGGAGCCGGCCCGAGTGTGGATATATTCGTATCATTAAACGCGGCCTGTCCGAGCCATTGAGCCACTCTTTCCGTTTCTCCGGGATTCGCCCCAGAAACGATAACGGCGGCCAATTTTCCAAACGGCGGCATTTTCAATATTTTTCTGGTTTTCTTTTCCAAATTAAGAAATTCCGAGGCATCACCTTTTACCAAAGCCTGCAAAACGGCATTTTCCGGGTACAAAGTCTGCACATAAACAGTACCTTTTTTTTCACCGCGCCCGGCACGCCCGGAGACCTGAGAAAGAAGCTGATAAGTTCTCTCGGAGGCGCGCAAATCGCTCCCCATCAGACCCAAATCGGCATCAACGATTCCCACCAATGTCAGAGCCGGAAAATGGTGACCTTTGGCCAAGATTTGAGTTCCGATAAGGATATCCACATCACCGTCCTCGGTTTCTTTGATAACCTTGTAAATTTCCTGAAAATTCGTGGTAAAATCGCTTGAGAGCACACGCACTCTCGCTAAAGGAAACCGATATCTGATTTCTTCGGCCACTCGCTCTACTCCGGGACCGCAAGCCGTAAGGCCGGATTCGGAATGACACTCGGGACAGCACTCGGGTATTTCGGTCATAAAACCGCAATGATGGCAAACAAGCTTATTGGCGCGCCGATGTTCGGTCAGCCAAGCGGTGCAGTTTGGACATTGGATTCTGTGCCCGCAATCACGGCAAATCACCAGCGGAGCATAGCCGCGGCGGTTCAAAAACAGCATTGTCTGTTCGCCCTTATCCAGATTTTCCTTAATCTGTTCCACCAAAGTCGGCGCCAGCCAAGAAACGCCCCAAGATCCGCGCAAGGGTTTGTCTGCTTTAAGGTCAATAATTTTAATTTCGGGCAACACCGCCTCGGCGTAGCGGCTATTAAGCTTGAGCTCGTCATATTTGCCGGTCTCGACATTCACCACCGTTTCCAAATCAGGCGTTGCTGTTGAGAGGATGACGGGAATTTCCTCAAACTTGGCACGTACAACCGCCATATCTCGCCCTTGATAGTTGACAACATCCTCCTGCTTAAAGGATTGATCATGACTTTCATCGACCACAATCAAACCCAAATCAGCAAACGGTAAGAATAAAGCCGAGCGTGCGCCGACCACCACTTTTGCCTGGCCTTGGCAAACAGCTTTCCAGGTGTCGATTCTCTCTCTTGAACCGAGAGCCGAGTGCCATTTTGCCGGTTTCACGCCAAAGCGCTTTTCAAAACGTCCGAGCCATTGGCTGGTAAGCCCGATTTCCGGCACCGTGATAAGCACTTGCCGCCCCTGGCGCAGGGCTTCGGCCACGGCTTCGAAATAAACCTCTGTTTTGCCCGAACCGGTCACGCCGTTCAGAAGCGTCACCCTAAACCCCTGCCCGATTTTGCGGACCAAATCGTCGGCTGCGGCTTGTTGTTCACCCGTTAATTTAACTTTTTGGAAATTGACATTTGGGATACCGAATTGCCTTTTATCTTCAACCAACACCGGTTGCAAAACACCTGCATCAATCAAGGTTTTGATAACCGGCTGCCCCACTCCGGCACCTGAGGCAATCTCCCGCCGGTTAAGAGGCATCGGCTCTAAAAGCTTAATCACTCGCCACCTGGCATCAGAGTTTTTAAGCTTGGCCTCAGCCAAAGTTTTGCCCGAAAGCTCATAGAGAACATTCATCTTGGGGTCTTCAAATACGCCTTTGACAGAAAGCACCATTTTCAGAACCAAGCCCAAATAAGCCATATTATAAGAAGCCACAAAATCAATAAATTTCATTAATTCAGGCTCTAAGGGAGGCAAATTGATTCTTTCGGTGACAAATTTTATTTTATCTTCATTTAAGTTGGAAGATTTTCCGAGTTTCCAAACCGCCCCCACCAAAACCTCGCGGCCGAAAGAAACTCTGACCAACTCGCCCGGCACGGCCTCGCCGTCGATTTGATAATCAAACGGCTCATTAAACGGCAGTGGCAATAAAACCCCAACAATCACTCTCATTCTCCTTGAGAAAAGAGCATAACAGCCTTGAAGATTTTTCTCAAACATCTTTAAAATTTACACACAAAAAAGCGCCATAAATCTTATCTTAACTTTCAGAAAGTATGATGTAAGGTATGAAACAAGAAATCAGATATAACGCCTCCAAAGAGGTTATTGAACTCATCAAACGCTGGCAAGCCTGGCTGCGCGATGAAAGACGCTATTCTGTTCATACTCTGGATGCTTATTGCCGCGATTTATCTTGTTTTTTTGTATTTGCGCAGGAATATCTTGACCACACGCCGACTTTAGCAGATTTGCAAAAAGCTGAAATACGGTTGTTCAGAGCTTTTTTAAGCTCCAGAGCCGCACGCCATATCGAAAAAAGCTCGGTTGCAAGAGAGCTTTCAACCTTAAAAAACTTTTACCACTGGCTTGCCCGCAACAATATAGTTGAAAATCCGGCCATAGAAGTCATATCCTCACCTCGCCGGGCAAAGGTTCTGCCCCGTGCCTTAGATGTATATGATGCATTTAATGTATTGGATATTGCCAAAGATTTTTCCAAAAAAGAATGGCAGGGTCTTAGAGATGTCGCCATTTTTACAATATTATACGGATGTGGTTTGCGAATTTCTGAAGCCCTGTCACTCAACTTGGATGATATTAATCATAATGATTTCCTCAAAATCAAAGGCAAAGGCAACAAAGAAAGACTTGTTCCCCTTCTGCCGGTGATTAAAGAAAAGATTGCTGCCTACCTTGCGGCTTGCCCCTACAATATCAAAAGCGGCGAAGCTTTGTTTTTAGGCGCAAGAGGTGAGAGATTAAGCCCGCGGATTGTACAGCGAACTTTAGAAAAGATACGGGCATATTTGGGCCTTTCAGACAATTTGACTCCCCATGCCTTACGTCACTCTTTTGCAACTCACCTTTTGGCAAACGGGACAGATTTACGCACCATTCAGGAGCTGCTGGGCCATGCGTCCCTTTCCACCACCCAGCGATACACCGATGTCCAAATCGAAACATTACAAAAAGAGTATCGCAAAGCTCACCCCTTGGAGCAAGACTAGCAAAAAAATTGCCAAGCACAGCACTTGGCAAAGGTGTAAAAGAATTGAAAAAAAACCCGGCCGCTTGGCCGGGAATTTATTTTCTTACTTGAGCTTTTTCTCAACGCACTCTTCGTGTTTTTTAGACTTCTTGTCATACTTTTTCAAAGTCAACTTTTCCGGATGAGTTCTCGGATTCTTCTCAGCCAAATAAAAAGTTCCTGTACCGGCGGTACTTTCCAATTTAACTTTAACTTTTACTGCTTTTGCCATTTTTTTATACTCTTGTTGATATTAAGATTTTAAAACATTTAGGCGTAATATACAGTTTTTTGCGCCGCTGTCAACTATATTTTGCAAAATATTTATATTTTAAGCAGTTCAGTGGCAATTTCTTCTTCCAAAAGGCGGTCTTCTCTGGGTTCTTGGCTGCAATTT
>CALXVW010000018.1 GCA_944392185.1 uncultured Alphaproteobacteria bacterium | reverse complement strand
ATTTTTTTCAAAACATCCATCCATTTTCCGGGTTTGGGCAAAATCTTATGAATGGCTTTTGGAAACAATCCGGCCAAGGCAAAGGGCAGGGCATACCCGAGCCCCAGAGCCAAAAAGATTGGATAATAAGCATAAACAGGCGCGCTTAAGGTGTAACCGATAGCGATTCCCATAAAGGGAGCAGTGCAGGGACTGGCAATCAATACCGCCAAAAATCCGGTCATAAACGAGTTTATCAGATGATTTTTGAAAGACATTCGTCCGGCTTTATTAGCCAAAGGATTCGGAATAGAAATCAAATCAAACAGCATCAATCCGATAACCAAGAACAAAATAGCCATGGCAGCCACAAACCAAGGCGACTGCAATTGAAATCCCCAACCGAGGTTTTCACCGTTTTTTCTTAAAAACAGCAAAATAGTGGCAGCAATAAAGAAAGAAACAACAACGCCAAAAGTGTAGAAAAAAGCTTCCATTCGGCTCTTTCTTTTGTTATAAGAAGTCTGAGAGAGTGCAATGGCTTTAATAGCTAAAATCGGAAATATGCAAGGCATGGCATTCATGATAATTCCGCCGATAAAAGCCATCAAGAGAACAAACAACAAGTTTGGTTGCGCTCCTTTTTCCGCCTCCGGCAAAAACCAAGGTTCAGCTTCAACAAGCAAGTTGTTCCAATCATTTGTGGCTAACTGCTCCATATTGGTGACCGGAAGTTTTATAACAAAAGTTCTCTGCTCGGGCACACATTCCTCACCACAAGCGAGCCACTTGATTTTGACTTCCAGTTCTGCGCGCTCCAAAGCTGTCGCTTCTGGGTGAACAACAGCCTGATAATAAGCGGTATCGCCATAACCTCTTTGGATGATATCATCATTTTTAAATTCCTCGTCACGGCTCCAACCAAGCTCGCTGACTTCATAATCCAAAGGCAACTTCCACTCCACTTTTGTAGGCATACCGACTTCGCCTGGATTTTGGCTAAAGATATGCCACCCCGGCGTCATTTTAAATTTGAGTAAAACGCCGAGATTTTGGCTTGGATGAACAGCATCATATTGGGTATAAAGACTAACTTTAACCTTGTCTGTCAACTGCTCTTGCACCAAGGCAAAAGAATTCGGAGCAGCAAAGAAAACAGAAAAAATAAATAATAGAGCCGCGAGTTTCAGCTTTGGCATTATTTAGAGCCTTTTTTAGCAATAACAAAGGCATAATATGCCGTGGAGATAACAACCAAAGATTTTACAATGCACCAACATCCCAAAATAAGAGCAATCGGCACAAACCAAACCGGAACTAAGCATAAGATAACCAAAGCGGCCAAGGTCTCGGCCCCTTGTGCCAACCCGCCCAAATAGAAGGGAGATTCTTGCAACATCTCATCGGAGTTTTTGCCTTGTCCGTAGGCAACAACGGCATAAGCAAGCATTGCTGCGGCAGAGGCCGTAAACCCAAACAACAGAAAAGCAGCCGAGGTTGCGTTTTGCGGTTGAGCCAAAGCAAACCCGAAAATAACCGCGGCATAAAAGATATAATCAAGGCAAGCGTCCAGAAATACGCCAAACTCGGTCTTCCCGTTGATTTTGGCAACAGCGCCGTCCAAGGCATCGCACCAACGATTAAGAAGAATGCAGACAAGAGCCCAAAAATACATGTTAAGAGCCAAGAAATTAACGGCAAACATACCGATAATAAACCCGGCGATGCTGATAACATTGGCAGAAACGCCGGCTTTGGCCAGTTTTTTGCCGCTGTCTGCAACAAAAGATCTAAAACAAGCTACCCCGGAGCAGATGTGTGTTTTATTATATTGTGCGCTAACGCGATTAATGATTGCTTTGAATTTGTTTTGCATATTATAATCCCTCTCATAATTGACTATATGCGTATCATAACGTATTTTTCATCAGATGTAAGAACTAACTTCAACTTATAAAGAACAATATGCGTATTTTAAAATATATTTCAATAATCCTTCTGTTGGTAGCTTTGGCATTGTTTCTGCGCAGCACCTTTTCAGACTATCAGGAATTTGGCGGCAAAATTTTCAATACTTATTATAAGATAAAGATTCGTACCTCGGTGGCCGATGGAAGTTTGCCCAGGCAAATTGAAAATATATTGCAAGATATTGATGCCAAAATGTCAGTATTTAATGAGGATTCGGAAATAAGTAAATTGAACAAGACAAAAGCGGGAGAATCTTTTGCCCTGTCAGAAGACTTATCAAAAGTTCTAAAAACGGCAAAAAAAATAAATAAAGAAAGTAATGGAGCTTTTGACCCCGCCATAGCACCGTTAATTGACCTCTGGGGATTCGGGCCCGAACACAAATTTGCAAGCCCGAGTGAAGAAAAACTATCAGAAGTAAAATCTTACAGCCGATTTGATAAGCTGACATTTTCAAAAGATTATAAAAAGGTTACTAAAAAAGATGCCAGAACATCTCTAAACTTATCCGCCATTGCCAAAGGCTATGCCGTGGATAGAATAGCAGAGAGCTTGGAAGAATTGGGCTTTAGAGATTATGTTGTAGAAATCGGCGGAGAATTGCGCTTATCCGGCAGAAGAGATGACAAAGGAGAACTCTGGAATATTGGTATTGGAGTACCATTAAAATACAGCAAAAGTAATGCCTTGGTAATAGAAATTTCGGACTATGCCGTTGCCACCTCAGGAGATTATCGAAATTTTATAGAAGAAGACGGAAAGACATTTTCACACACAATCTCACCTCAAACCGGCCAACCGGTAAAAAACGATCTGGCCTCAGTCACTGTTTTTGCCCCCACCTGCATGGAGGCTGATGCCTATGCCACAGCGATTATGGCTTTGGGCAAGGATAAAGGCAAAGCCCTGGCAAATAAATTAAAATTACCGGTAATTTTATTTATCCATAATCAAGAAGGCGGATTTAATATGGAAAGTTCCGAGCAAGCCAAACAGTTGATAGGATTGGATCATGGAAGCAATTAAACATGAAGGAACGGTGGTCTTCCAAAAAGGCTCAACCGTTGGGGTAAAGATAACAAGACATTCGGCTTGCAGCCAATGCGTTGCCCAAAACAACTGCGGACTTATGAACAGTCAAGATAAGATAGTGGAGGTTGAAACTAACGCCAACCAGCAATTTGCAACAGGAGAAGAAGTCATCATCATGCTGGAAGCAACATCTGGTTTTTTAGCTGTTTTCTTAGGCTATATTCTGCCTCTTATATTGATGCTTGCCACAATGATAATCGTTTATTTGGCAGGAGCGGGTGAAATAAAGAGCGGCATATCTGCGATAATTATCTTGATTCCTTATTATTTCTGGCTATTCTTAAATAAGAAAAAAATAGCCGCAAAATTTAGATTTACTATCTCACAAAAAGAATAATTGGATTATAAAATGGACGATACGGTTCTGTTAAGTGTTCTGGTCTTGGGAGGAATAGCGGTAGTATCTGCCGTTGTCCTATACCTAGTTTCACGCAAATTTGCCATAGCTGAAGATATCAAAATTGTAGAAATAGATGCAGTCTTACCCCAAGCCAATTGTGGTGGTTGCGGCAAAGCCGGTTGCCATGACTTTGCCCAGGCCTGCGCACATGTGGATGAAAACGGTTTTGGCGCACTATATTGCCCAGTCGGTGGTCAAAAAGTTATGGATGGAATTGCTGCATTAAGAGGTTTTGCCAAAGTGGAAAAGAAACCAACTGCTGCAGTTTTGCGTTGTAACGGAAGCTGCCAAAACGCCCCCTTAAAAGTAAACTACGACCACATCACCAGCTGCCGCATTGCTGCCCGTATCTCGAGCGGTCAAACCGGCTGTCCGACAGGTTGCCTGCGTTTGGGAGATTGCATTAAGGTATGCAAATTCGGCGCCCTAAGCATGAATAAAGAAACCGGCATGCCGGTAGTAGACCACAACAAATGTACATCATGCGGCGCCTGCGTAAAAATGTGTCCGCGAGGATTGTTTGAAATCAGACCCAAAACCGAAAACGGAGAAATGCTCTATGTTGCCTGCCGCAACACCCAAAAAGGAGCTATTGCCCGCAAAAACTGTAAAGCAGCTTGTATTGCCTGCCAAAAATGCACAAAAGTTAATACGGAAGTAAAAGTGGAAAATAATTTGTCTTATATTCCGGATACCGTTTCAGCCGAAGAATTTGGAAAAGCCCTGCGTGATGCTTGCCCAACCGGCGCCATTGTTTATACCAAAGAGGAGAAGAATAATGACTAAGATAAAAACATTTCCTCTCGGCGGCATTCACCCAGATAAGCATAAAATTACGACAGATTCGCCGATTATCTTTGCCGGCTTGCCGGAAACGGTTTATATTCCGGTCAAACAGCATATCGGAGCCCCTGCCAAAATATTGGTGAAACCGGGAGATAAGGTAAAGGTAGGAACTCTTCTGGCCGATGCCGACGGTATTGTTTCAGCTGATGTCCATTCTTCAGTCTCCGGCGAGGTTTTAAAAGTAGAGGCCATAGAAGGCGAGTTTGGCTATGTTGAAGATATGATAACCATTAAGGTTGAAGGCGACGAGTTTGAACCAAGCATTGACAGAAGTTTGGATATAGATAGAGAAATACCCTACACGGCAGAAGAAATCATCGCCAAGATAAGAGAAGCCGGCATTGTCGGCATGGGCGGAGCAGGGTACCCGACCCCGGTAAAGACCTCTATTCCGGAAGGCAAAAAAGTAGATACCCTTATCTTGAATGGTATTGAATGTGAACCGTTTTTAACCGCTGATGACCGCCTAATGGTAGAAAAAAGCGAACAAATTGTTATCGGTGCTAAGATATTAAATAAGATTTTAGGCATTCAAAACGCCATTATAGCTATAGATGAGAATAAGCCCCAAGCCATTGAAGTTTTAAGCAAAATAACCAAAACTTATGTCGGAGTAAATGTTCAGGTTTGTGCCACCAAATAC
>CALXVW010000017.1 GCA_944392185.1 uncultured Alphaproteobacteria bacterium | reverse complement strand
AAAAACTCATATCTCTCAACATTTTTCATCATTTTATTTCTTAACAAGCCCCAAAATAGCGGTTTTTCACATTTTTTATGCCAAATTTTCCACAGAAAAAAGCCTTTTCCCCCAACAAACAATGTTTTTCACATAGATTCGTGCGATTCTTTAAGACAAACAAAAAACCGGATGTTATAACATCCGGTTTTGAAATCTTTACAACGCCTGCTCTTTGGAAGAGTGGTTTAACATAACGGTTTTGTTTTCCTTTCTCCCGCACTTTGTACAGCATCGTCGTACTGTCATTAATGAATCACCGGATTCATTCTTAGAATAATACGGACCGGCCGCAACTTTCCATTGATGTTTTTTGCATTTCATACTTCATCAAATATAATTTGAACTAAAGAAAAATTCCTGACCGTACCACAGCATTGGCATCGACATCTTTGCGATATCCAATATTCCGTCTCTCCGGTCTTAGGATTTTGTAACGCTTGAATGTTCCACACCTGATGAGGATCAAACAACACCCATTGATGTTTTTTGCAGGCAACAGCATTAAAATTAGTCACCTGATGGCCCAAAGCAATCCAATCTCGCAATAGAGTGGGTTTTCTAAAGAATAATTGCAGCATAGTCAAAATAGTTTTTAAGTTATAAATAAATGGAGGCTTAATATACGCTAATTATTCTGATTTGCAAATAAAAAAACGGGAAAAGCTCCCGTTTTTTTTACGACATTACTCCCCAGAAACTACTTTTTAGCTTTAAGGGGCTTCAACTTGCCTTTAAGAGCAATCTTCAAGACCTCTTTGGCCTCAGAAACAGGAATAATCTTCATTCCTTTTTTTACATTATCCGGAATCTCTGCCAAATCCTTTTCATTATCTTTAGGAATAATAACGGTCTTGATACCGCCACGCAAAGCTGAAAGAAGTTTTTCTTTAAGCCCGCCGATGGGCAGAACCCTGCCCTGCAAGGTAATTTCACCGGTCATAGCCACATCTTTGCGTACCGGAATTTTAGTCAAAACCGAAACCAAAGTTGTATACATGGCAATACCGGCAGACGGACCGTCTTTAGGCGTTGCTCCTTCCGGCACATGGACATGGATATCTGTTTTTTCAAAAACTTTCGGATCAATACCCAAATCTTTAGAGTGAGAACGCACAACAGAATAAGCTGTTTCAATGGATTCCTTCATCACCTCACCCAGCTTACCAGTTTGCTTAACAATACCCTTACCCGGCATATCAACGGCCTCAATAAACAAAATATCTCCGCCGACCTCAGTCCAAGCCAAACCGGTTGTAACGCCGATATGGTCTTCTTCTTCAGCCTCACCATAGCGATATTTGATAACGCCCAAATACTTATCTATGTTTTTGGCCGTGACGGTAATCTTTTGTTTTTTCTTAGCCAAGAGTGTCTCTTTGATAGCCTTTCTGGCAATGGTCGCCAACTCTCTTTCCAAATTGCGCACGCCGGCCTCTCTGGTATAATAGCGGATAATGGAACGCACGGCATCTTCAGAAATCTCAAGTTCACTCGGCGTAACCGCGTTTTCCACAAAAATCTTAGGAATTAGGTGGCGCTTGGCAATCTCGATTTTTTCATCTTCCGTATAGCCCGAGAGCCTGATAATTTCCATACGATCCATCAACGGCCGCGGCATATCCAAAGAGTTTGCGGTTGTCACAAACATCACGTCCGATAAATCATAATCCACTTCCAGATAATGATCATTAAAAGCAGAGTTCTGCTCAGGGTCCAAAACTTCCAACAAAGCAGAAGCCGGATCACCGCGGTAGTCATTACCCATCTTGTCAATCTCATCAAGCAAGAACAGCGGGTTAGACGTGCCGGCTTTTTTCATACCCTTAATGATTTTGCCAGGCATAGAACCGATATAGGTACGTCTGTGCCCTCTTATCTCGGCCTCATCACGCATACCGCCCAAAGAAGCCCGCACAAAAGCACGCCCGGTTGCCTTGGCAATAGATTTTCCCAAAGATGTCTTGCCCACTCCCGGAGGTCCGACCAAACACAAAATCGGCCCTTTGACTTTATCTGCTCTGGCTTGCACCGCCAAATATTCGACAATGCGTTCTTTGACCTTTTCCAAACCATAGTGATCAGCTTCCAAAATCTCCATGGCTTTTGAAAGGTTTTTATTAACCTTAGAGCGCTTTTTCCATGGAATGTCCAAAAGCCAATCCAAATAATTACGAACCACGGTAGCCTCAGCTGACATCACGCTCATGTTTTTGAGCTTTTTAACCTCAGCCAAAGCCTTGTCTTTTGCTTCCTTAGAAAGCTTTGTTTTCTCAATTTTTTTCATATATTCGGAGATTTCGGCATCTTCCTCGCCGTCGCCAAGCTCTTTTTGAATAGCTTTCATCTGCTCATTGAGGTAATATTCCTTCTGGCTTTTCTCCATTTGCTTTTTGACCCGGTTGCGGATTCTGTTTTCTACCTCAAGCAACGTAATTTCAGAATCCATAAAGCCCAAGATTTTTTCAAATCTCTCAGAAAGCGTAGCCCCTTCCAACAAAGCCTGTTTATCACTGATTTTAAGAGCCAAGTGAGAGGCAATTGTATCGGCCAGTTTGCTGTAATCCTCGATTTGATTAACCGCCACCAAAACTTCCGGTGCTGTTTTTTTAGAGAGCTTAACATATTCTTCAAATTGCGATAAAACGGCGCGGACGATTCCTTCCAGCTCCGGATTTTTTTCTTCCACTTCCGGCATCAAGGTAATATTGGCAGATAAATACTCCGGTTCATCATAAATTTTATTGAGCTTAACTCTTTCAAGCCCTTCCACCAAAACCTTTACCGTTCCGTCGGGCAACCGCAAAAGCTGTAAAACAGTTCCCAAAGTTCCAACATGGAAGACATCATCTTCATTTGGTATCTCGACAGCGGCATCTTTTTGAGTAACAAGAACAATATTTTGGTCATTATCGACCACTTCTTGCAGAGCACGAATAGATTTTTCTCTTCCGACAAAGAGCGGTACAATCATTTTAGGGTACACAACGATATCGCGCAAAGGCAACACCGGATATTTTTCTTTTTTCAAAGCCATTTCACACCTATAATAAAGAAAGTTATACAACTTATTATATAAGAAAAGCTAATTGCTTCTGCAAGATTCACATCTAATTTTTTTGCCACAATGCTTTTCTATAAGCAAATATAAACTGCTTAATCCACAAAAAAGATTTTTTTCATTGTGATAAGTTATAAGAAAGATTTTGCAGATTAAAAAAAATATATATAATAAGAAGAAATAATGAATGGAGTAAAAAATGCCGATTAATAAAAATCTCTTATCTAATGAAGACATTTCGGTCAACATTTCCGTGACCTTAGGCACGGCAGATTTGCGAGTGCATCAACTACTAAAACTGGGGCGTGGCGCCGTTGTTGAATTAGACCGCAATATTAACGACTATGTAGATATCTATGCCAATGATGTCTTAATCGGCCACGGTGAAGTTGTTGTCACCGATAACGAAACAATAGGCATCAGTGTCACCAAACTTGTCTCCGGTAATTAAGCGAAAAACATGAGTTTATATAAAACACTGGTCAAAAAACCCCTAAAGAAACTCGGAGAAACATCAGCAGTGATGTGGCTGATATCGCTTGTCTTTTATCTTTATGCCAAATTTGTGGGGCTCACCACGCATTGGCGCACACAAGGAGTCGAAAAATTTCATCAACTGGCCAGAGAAAATGATGGTGTCATTCTGGTAATTTGGCACGGCCGTGCGTTAATGCTTCCGTTTTTCAAGCAAAAAGATTTACCCTTAGATGCACTTGTATCTCTGCACCGCGATGGCCGAATGATAGCCGGACTTCTCAAACGCTTTGGTATTGGTGTTATCGGCGGCTCCTCTAACGAAAACGCCAAAGGTGGCGCTCTTGACTTAATGAGAACACTGCAAAACAAAACCTCCATTTGCATCATCCCCGATGGCCCCAGAGGTCCCAGAATGATAATGGGACGCTCTCCTATTTATTACGCGCAAAAGACAGGTAAACCGATCATCGGCGGAGCCTATAGCATCAAAAACAGCAAAATTATAGAAAAAGCCTGGGATAAAATGATGATTCCTTTTCCGTTTTCCAAAGGCATTTGTAAAATTTCGGAACCACTTTACGTTCCGGCTCATGCGACAGAAGAGAAATTAGAAGAATACCGCCAAGAGATGGAAAAACGCCTCAACCAAATCAGCATTGAATGCGACCAAGAAATGGGGTTGGAACCGGTTTTACCGGATAAAAACGCCGTTAATATCAAACGCCACAGGAACTAACTCATGTTTATCAAAATTTACAATATGCTCATTACGATTCTTTATCCCTTGGTTATAAAACGCTATATACAAAAACGTTTAAATAACGGAAAAGAAGATAAACAACGCTTTAATGAACGCGTAGGCCGCCCCAAACATCCTCGTCCGGAAGGAAAACTCGTATGGCTGCACGGCGCATCTGTCGGCGAGTCTGTTTCGATGTTGCCGTTAATCCAAAAGATATTAGACACCTACCCAGATGCCCATGTTATGGTCACCACCGGCACCGTCACCTCGGCAGATGTCATGAGCAAACGCTTGCCGGAGAGAGCTTTTCATCAATTTATTCCCATAGATAACCCCATTTTTACCACCCGTTTTGTTAAATATTGGCACCCTGACGTTGCCTTATGGTTTGAATCTGAATTTTGGCCGGCCATGCTCTCCAGCATCAGGCGTAAAAACATTCCATTAATTCTCATCAACGGCAGAATATCAAACAAATCGTTCAAACGGTGGCAGCAATTTGACTTTATCAGCAAAGAGTTGCTGGCGTGTTTCAGCCTGTGTCTCGGCCAATCGGAAGAAGACGCTTATCGCCTGCAGGTTTTGGGCGCCAAAAACAGCATGTGTTTGGGAAATCTTAAATATGCGGGATTACCGTTACCGATAGATGAGGAAAAAAGAGATAATATCTTGAAGCAGATTGGCAAACGTCCGTTTTGGCTTGCCAGCTCCACTCATAATGATGAAGAAGTTCGCATAGCCAAAATTCACAAACGGCTCAAAGAGAAATTTCCGGGCCTTCTGACAATCATTGCCCCTCGCCATCCGCAAAGAGGCAAAGAGATAAAAGAACAAATAGAGAACCTAGGCCTTAAAGGGGCCTTGCGCTCAACTAACGAGAAAATAACCCCATCAACGGATATTTACATTGCCGACACCATTGGAGAGATGGGAATTTGGTACAACATTGCCAAAATAGTCTTTATTGGTGGCTCGCTCATTCCGCACGGTGGGCAGAACTTTATCGAACCATCAAGAGTGAGAGATGCCGTCATTGTTGGTCCTCATATGCATAACTTTACCGATGCAATGAACAGAGCCAAAAAAGCGGACGCCGTTATGCAAGTAACAGACACGTCAGAATTAGAAGAACTTTTAAGTCAATTGCTAAGCAATAAAGAGCTTTTGGAAGCCAAAGCCTCTCTGGCTTATAATTGGGCAAACAGCGAGGCAAAGGTTTTGGACGGTATCATGGATAAAGTTAAAGGATATATTTAAGTGAAGACGCCAACATATTGGAAAAACAAGAATATTTTATCTGTTATACTCCTGCCGCTAGGTTGGATTTATGGGCTTGCAACCGCCTTGCGCCTGTGGATACACACTCCTCAAAAGGTTGATGCCAAAGTCATCTGTGTTGGCAACCTAACCGCCGGAGGCACAGGCAAAACCCCAGTCGCCGTTTCTTTAGCGGCTCTATTGCAGCAAAATGGCAAAAATCCATACTTTGTCAGCCGCGGCTATGGCGGAAAACTTAAAGATGTTTTGGTTGACCCCAAGCGCCACACAGCCGCAGATGTTGGGGATGAACCCCTGCTTTTGGCCCGTCAGGCACAAGTTGTGATTAACCCGCAGCGTTATGAAGGGGCTCTCCTAGCCGAACAAGAAGGTGCAGACTATATCATTATGGATGACGGCTTCCAAAATCCGTATTTATACAAAGATTTTTCTTTCATCGTCGTTGATGGAAATTTTGGCTTTGGAAACGGCTTTTGCATCCCGGCCGGCCCCTTGCGCGAATTTAAGGGCTTGGGACTAAAAAGAGCTAATGCGGTTATTATTTTGGGAGAAGATAAACATAATTTAAGCGGAAGTTTTGGAAAACTTCCTGTTTTTAGAGGAAAGACCGTAGCCGTTTCCCCCTCCCCGCTGACTTACGATGTTGTTGCCTTTGCCGGCATCGGCCGCCCGGAGAAATTCTACCAGTCCTTAAGGGACTGCGGTTTTAAGATTGTTGCCACCAAAGACTTTCCTGATCATCACTTTTACAGCGAGGCAGAACTACAAGAACTGTTGGACTTGGGCAAGAAGTACAAGGCTCCCGTTTATACCACCGCCAAAGACTTTGTAAAGATACCGCCTCGCCTGCAAAGCAAATTCAAAGTGCTGGAAATTACCATTGAATGGGAAAATCCGGCAGAGTTAGCCAACTTTTTATTGCGCTGATACTACCAAATTTGCGAATATCCGGCTGCGGGATTTAGAAAACTTTTCCCGTCAATAAAACGATACCCTTTGTCGAGTGAAGCAATTTGCCTCATATCGTCCTCATCTAAAACAAGAACCGATGAAGCAAAATTTTCTCTCAAGCGAGCCTCATGAACAGACTTAGGAATAACAATAATACCTCGTTGCATCTGCCAAGCCAAAACGACTTGAGCCGGCGTCGCATTTAATTTAGTTGCAATTTCAACAATAAGAGGATTCTGCAAGACACTTTCTTTCCCGTCTTTGGGCTGAGCTCCAAGCGGAGAATAAGCCGTTACCGCAATATTATTGGCGCGGCAATATTCAATCAGAGCATTTTGTTGCAAGAATGGATGACATTCAACCTGGTTAACAGCGGGCACAATTTCAGCCTTTTTAATCAGATTATCAATATGTTCCTGGTTAAAATTAGAAACACCGATAGCCCTAATAAGTCCTTCATTATAAAGATGTTCCATCTCTGCCCAAGTAAGCTCCAAAGGCTGTTGAGCCAAAGGCACCCAATCATCATCTTTTTGAGGCATTTGAGTTCCTTTAGCCTGAGCCACCGGCCAATGGATTAAATACAAATCAAGATAATCAATTTGCAACTCTTTCAAAGTTTTTTTCAAAGCCGGACGCACATCTTGAGAAGCATGAGAATCATTCCAAAGTTTAGAAGTAATAAAGAGCTCCTCTCTTTTAATATCGCCTTCATGAACAGCATCGGAAATAGCCTGTCCTACTTCTGTTTGGTTACCATAGATTGCAGCACAATCTATATGGCGGTACCCTAATTTAATGGCCCATCGCACGGCCTGATAAACCTCTCCGGGCTTAGCCAACCAAGTACCGAGACCAAAAATTGGAATATTTGTATCATTATTCAAAGCTATATTTTTCATAAAATTCTCCTCTCACGTTTACAATCATAAGATATAAATGTAAATCTCCCAATCTTAAAGAGTAAAAGAAAAAATTATTTTACGGTCCAACTATGAGAATATTCTTCATCCCTAAACAGAGCGGCCAATCCGGTCACTTGTTTAAGACGCAAGAGCTCATCGGCAGACATTCCGATATTTTTACAAATCCATCCGTCGCTTTTGCCCATTTCCAAGAGCTCAGCCACGATATTGCTCATCAGATCCACACTATGGCTCCCTCTGGCACGGTTATGCCTGATGGTAGAAGCCATTCTTTCGCCCAAATCTTTATCAATAACCACCACCGGCAGCATTCCTCTCTCTCTGGCATAGATACGCTCGCTCGTTTTCATAATGGTATAACGATGGAAACCATCCACCACGATATATTCATCGGCATTTTTATCATAATAACACACAACCGGCTGGGTGAAACCATCTTCCCAAATAGAAAGCTCCAAAAGGCGCATTTCCGGCGGGGCCACTCGGTTTGGATTGTAGTCGTTAGCCCGTACCTTCTCTACGGGAACGGCTATAACATTATAAACAGGGCTGGTAAATTTTTTCATCACAACATCCTTTTATAGACTTTTATACTTTTCAATCAATTCCTTCTCACGCATAGTTTGTTTCTTAGTCTGGGAAAACCCCATATATTTGCACAAATGATCATTTTTTAATATACAAACAGCCATCCTCTTCCAAGAAGGAATATCGATTGTAGACTTAATATCATCTGTGTCATCAGGCGTTCCCAAAAATCTGATTCTATCTTTAACCGAATGATAATTGCTCCTCCCGTTATTTAGAATATGGTAATTGCACTGTTCCAGTTCTTCAATAGCCTCTGGGCTGACAACACCTCCTTTTTTCCACCAAAAACGGATAGAGGTTTTAAACTTGTTAATATAGTTTTGCCTGATATTATCAGGCAAAGTAGCCAACAAAAATTTAACATAGCTGCGCCAGGTATGCCCTTTTGGCAAAGTTATCTTTCCCACACCCATAAGCTTGGTATTACCGTACATTGCGGCGAAATTAGCACCATGAACACGAGAAACAACCTTAACCCAGGTGGCAGGCTCCAACACTCGATAAAGATTAAGGCTTTCCTTTGCCGTTTCATGGTAAGGGCTGGAAACCCGCATTTGGCTAATAGGCACACCGGCCCGATAAAAAAGGTCATAAATTTTGTTATACTCAAAACCTTGCTTAGCGTTGGCAATCCAAACATCTTTAGTGGTCCAATCATAAATCGGATAAGCATTATAAAGATTAGGAGACAATTGAGTTGTCCACTGAGAATTCTTCATGAGCGTTTTACGCACATTAGCATAGGCGCGATATCGATTGATAGATTCATCAGCTCTGATACCGACCATACAAATTGTTTTACCTTGATGATGATTAGCATACCACTTGGCAAATTCGGCATACAAATCCTCTTGCGGCATTTTATATTGATAAAACTCAAAAGGATTATTTTTTAAGTTAATAATGTAAGGTTTATCAGGCATTGGTCTGACCCAAAGAGCTTCTTTTTCATCATCCCAAGGATACCAATACATTTGATAATTACTGACCGCACAACGAGAACCCATCGGCAAACAAACCCAATAAGGTTCAATATCATCAATATTGTCATCAAACATTTTTGTGACATATTCGGTTGTCAATTGATATTGGGCTTCAAAATCCTGATGAAAGACGCCGATTTTTTTCTTTATATTATGCCGTTTTTTATAATCTAATACCAAACTCAACAAAAGACCGCTGTCTTTTCCGCCGGAGAAAGAGACATAGATATTATCAAAGTTCTCAAAAGCAAACTTTAACCTTTCTTGCGTTGCATCATATACATTTTGGTCCTGGTATATTTTCATAAGTAGCAAACCCCGTCAAAATTCATGGTTTTAGATAAATTTTGCAACAATTGTTTTTTACGCAACAAATTATCCTTAATTAAAGTTTCCAATCTAGTATTAACCCAAAAATCATAAACATTCAAAAACAATTCATCATCTCCATAAAAACGAGATAATATATGTGTTTTATCTTTATAATCAAAAGTTTGAGAAAAGTATATCAGATTTGCACAACCTTTCAAGATTAGTCTTGGAATTTCCACTTTATATGTGCAAATCATGACATCATAATCTTTTTTTTTTTTTTTTGCGGCCTTTTTTCTATCACTCATCCCGGAGATAATGACGTATTTTTTGCCTCTAAGCAGTCCCGATTCTCTCAAAAATTTAATTTCT
>CALXVW010000016.1 GCA_944392185.1 uncultured Alphaproteobacteria bacterium | reverse complement strand
AAAACCGCTATTTTGGGGCTTTTTAAGCCCTAAAATGATGAAAAATGTTGATAGATATGACTTTTTTGTTTGACTCATGCTTTTTTTAGTGTTCCAATTCCCTTGTAGGCAGGGAAAACCCTTGTTTACATTGGTTTATAACTTATATTAGAGGGAGTCCTCACCGTGAATAAAAATGAATTGATTTCTAGCATTGCTAGCGAGACCGGCCTTACCAAAACTGATTCTGCTAAGGCTTTGGATGCTTTTGTTGCTTCTATCACCAAAGCTTTGAAGAAAGGTGATGAAGTTCGTTTGGTTGGTTTTGGTACTTTCGCCGTTAGCAAACGCGCTGCTACCACCGGCCGCAATCCTCGCACTGGCGCTGCCATCAAAATCCCGGCACGCAAACAGGCTAAGTTCAAAGCCGGTAAAGCTTTGCAGGATTCTGTAAACTAATATAATTCAAGGACTGGTCCCAAAAGACCGGTCCTTGTTGTTATGTTTGCTAAAAAGCTCCTTGAAAAAGGAGCTTTTTTTGTTGCTAGCTTAAGGATTTTAGCTTTTTGGCAAACCAAAGGTCAGATTTCTTTTGGGTGTTTTGTTGCCAAAGGTAGTTAAAACGATTTTGATATTGCACTGTGGTTTCTTGTTCTTCACTGAAAAATATACAATTTTCACTGTTTTTGTCGCTGGCAGGATTGGTCCAGTTATATGAGCCGCTGGTGGCCGCCAAAGAATCAAAAATGGCAAATTTGTTATGCTCAATCTTGAATTTGGAATGGACTCTGATATTGATGCCGTAAAGATAAAGCTCCGTGACTTTTGAATATTTGGAAGATGCTTGCAGTTTGTCGGCTAGTATTCTTATCTTAACACCGCGGTCATGGGCGTGTTTTAAGGCGTTGACAATCTCATCATTGTTGATGGCATACATCGCAACATCTATGCTTTTTTGCGATTGATTGATAAGCTCAACGATTTCTTGCTCACATTTGGTAGAGGGAGAAAAGTAGACGCTTACCTTGGCATAAGCCAGGCAGGGAAAAAGAACGAGCAGAAGTATTAGCTTTTTCATCTTTATCTTTGGTTGCATTATGTTGTTGTATATATATTAATATATGTAATTTATCTCAAATGCAATCAAAAAGTTTTGTGATTCATATGCTCAATTTAAGGTTGTATAAAAGAATCCCCCCCGCCGATTATGAAAATTGGCAGGGGGTGTAGTTAATCAGTTGCAGAACCGAATGGCGTTTTCCAAGAAAAGCTTGCATCTTTCCAGAGATAAGTGTCGGTCTGCGCCTTTAAGAGCTCCCTCAGCATCAATAAAGATGTTTCTTGGCTCTTGGATAACAGCTTGAATCTTTTGTAATTCAGCCTCCACATTTTCAGGCGAAAGACCGCCGGCATAGCCTTGGTAAACATCGGCAAAGACGGGAGCAGGGCGTTCGCTTGGGGCAATGCCTTCGCCAAAAGAGGAGTCATACAACAGCGCATCAATCGTAAAACCTCTTTGGTAGACTTGCTCAATAAAAGCCCGGTTGCTGTCGTTATGAGACCAGATGAACTTGTGCTTTGGCTGATAACGCCTTATTGTTTGCAACAAGGTGTCCATATCGGGTGTTTTTTCCCGCCCGATTTTGAAATTGAGCTGTATCCTTTCAAAAATCGGGGCGCCGTTGTGGTGCTCAAGTTTAAGAAAAGTATCAAGCTCCGGCGGGATTTTTCCGGCGCAGAAACCTTCTACCCAATCTTGGTTCAAATGCAAAGCCAAGTGGTTTTGCGGCGAGGCATAGGCGGCGAGGGTGTGAAGCCACCAGTATCTGGCAGAGCCAAAACTTGCTTTGCTGCCTGAAACCTGAATGCCTATCTCCACCAAAGGGTTAGTATTGCAAAGGGTTAGTAGCTCCTTGATATCCGTGTGTTCATTAGCACCGGATAGTACAATTTTGTTCAACCTCATAATTTTAGATTTTTAGTTAGAATAATAAATGATTATGTTTTTCTTATAGAGGTTGTGAGTTTTTTGTCAATGATTACTTTGTTTGTTTTACTTGGAAGAGGAAGTTAAAATGCTTTTAATTGGTGTGCGCTGAACCGGTTACTCTGCGCTGCGCTTGAGTTGCACAGGCGCTCATCGGCTTTACAGCCGACCGGCACACCCCCGTGTGCCTTTCGCTGGTAGTCGAACTCCCTTTCTCGGGAGTTCAAACCTCAAGCCCCCAAAACCAACAAAAAAACCACCCTCACGGGTGGTCTTTTTATTGGTGGGCGCTGAACCGGTTACTCTGCGCTGCGCTTGAGTTGCACAGGCGCTCATCGGCTTTGCAGCCGACCGGCACACCCCCGTGTGCCTTTCGCTGGTAGTCGAACTCCCTTTCTCGGGAGTTCAAACCTCAAGCTCCCAGGCCAACAAAAAAACCACCCTTGCGGGTGGTCTTTTTATTGGTGGGCGCTGAGAGGTTCGAACTCCCGACCCTCTCGGTGTAAACGAGATGCTCTTCCAGCTGAGCTAAGCGCCCATCTTGTTTACGGATGACTTTATACACTCTCATTTTTAATTAATCAAGTAAAATTTTTATTTTTTTATCTTTTTTTTGCTTATTCATTATTTTCAAACAGTTATAAACTTCCACTAGCTAACGCAAGTGGTATTACCTGTTCCGAACTACGTTCGCCCTGCCCAAAGGCTTCGCAAGCCTAACGGCTGGGCAGGTATGTCTACATCTACCTGCTTACGCAGGTAGTGTTACGTTCGAATCATAAAAAAATCCGAAAGCTTTATCGCTTCCGGATTTTTTCATACGGCATAACAATTATAACAATTGCAACAAATACGATTGCTGCAATTATCAGAATAAAGAGCTTATTCGTAGTCATAGTCTTTGAAGTCGACAACAACCGCTGCAATGCGGTTGCTTTGTTTGGCGATGTAGTTGGCTCGCAAAATCTCGCCAGCTTCTTCCATCCGTCGAATCTCAGACTTTTTGACGAGGCCTAAGGATTCACCGTTTTGTCCGAACCTTTCCCAACAAATGTGGTCGAGCCATTCGCGTCTGACAAAGATGTCTCCCTCAGGTGAGAACCTTAACCAGAAAAAATAATCCTCGTAGAGAACATTCTCTTTTTCCAGCAACCGACCATTGACCAGAAGAGTATTCATGCCGTTGAGTGAGTAACAGGGGGAAAGCCAAATTTCCCTCGTTACGGGGATTTGATAAGGCTTTTTGCTGCGGAGAAAAATCACAACCAGCAAAAATGCCAGGGCGATAATAATGGAAAAAAAAAAAAAAAAAGTGACATTTTATAACAAAATAGTGATAGTTTTAAGATGAATAATTTGCTTTATATAAGTGCAGATTATACAAAATAATGATTTTTGTCAATAAAATAAGCTTTGTTTTCTGCCAAAAGGGCTTGTCTTTATATTGCTAACGTGTTATATTTTTCTTTGTTGTTTGATAATTTTTTTGTGAGGTTTGATATGGAAAATAAAGTTGCCGTAATCGCCGTGATTGTTGAAGATATGGAATCGGTTGAGAAATTTAATGCTATTTTGCATGACTATGCTCAATATATTATCGGGCGAATGGGAATCCCTTATCGCGCTAAAAAAATGAATATCATCAGCATTGCCATTGATGCGCCTCATGATGTTATCAGTGCTTTGGCCGGAAAAATCGGCAACCTTAAGGGAATCAGCGCTAAGGTCGCTTATTCCGGAGGTGAATAGTTTTTTAATCTTTTATTTGTGACTGACTGGGAAGAGTATTCTTACCGAGAAGGAGGATGTTTTGTCTGTTTATGACCCTAAATCGGCTAAGGCCGAAGAATTTATCTGCCATGATGAAATTTTAGCTACCTTGGCTTATGCCGAGGCTAATAAGAATAATGCCGCCTTGATTGATGAAATCTTGGAAAAAGCTCGTTTGCGCAAGGGGCTTTCTCACCGTGAGGCTGCCGTTTTGCTTGGTTGCTCGTTGGAAGACAAGAACCAAGAGATCTTTAAACTTGCCGAGCAAATCAAAAAAGATTTCTATGGTAACAGAATTGTGTTGTTTGCACCGCTTTATCTTTCAAATTACTGTGTCAACGGCTGTCTATATTGTCCGTATCATGCCAAAAACAAGCACATTGCCCGCAAAAAAATGACGCAAGAGGAAATTAAGCGCGAGGTTATTGCTCTGCAAGATATGGGGCATAAGCGTTTGGCTATTGAGGCCGGGGAGGATCCCGTCAACAATCCGATTGAATATATTTTGGAATCAATCAAAACCATTTATTCCATCAAACACAAAAACGGAGCTATTCGCCGCGTTAATGTCAATA
>CALXVW010000015.1 GCA_944392185.1 uncultured Alphaproteobacteria bacterium | reverse complement strand
ATAATATATAAAACTCTAACATTCAAGCATTTTTTTACGAAAATAAAACAAAAGAGCTCCGTTTTTGCAAACGGAGCTCTTTTTATATAGGTTTTGCTCATTTTTCGAGCATGGCAAAAGCCTTTTGCCATGCCTCTGCCAAGAAAGCATCAGCTCTGGCGCTTCGCTCGCTTTCTCCCACAAGCTCCGGCAGAACATCCTGCGGAACTTCCATCAGCACTTCGCTGCGAAGAGGCTCCAGCTCCGGATTTCTCACCTCACTAAGCTTAACGGGGCGTACCACCTCTGCGTCAATGTATCCATCATTCAGAACCAATCGGACAACATCAGCATTGAAACCTTTACTCTCGATAAATTTTTTCATACCTTAGCCGGATTTTAAAGAGGTTAATTAGTCCGGTGCCTCTTTCTTTAACTTAATTATTTATAAAACGTATCTCATCATGCCATAAATAATAGCACAATCAGCCCAAGTGTCAATAGACAAAATTTAAACTAAAAAAGCTCCGCTTTTACAAACGGAGCTTTTCTATAATTTACTAAAACCTCATTACAAAGCAGAGGAATCAACCTTAACACCGACACCCATGGTGCTGCTCAAAGAAATCTTCTTCATATAAGTTCCTTTGGCACCGGCCGGTTTGGCTTTAATGATAGCATCAATGAAAGCCTTGGCGTTTTCAACAATCTGCTGCTCGCTGAAAGAAGCCTTACCGATACCGGCATGAACAATACCGTTTTTCTCAACACGATATTGAACTTCACCGGCCTTAGCCTTTTTAACGGCACCGGCAACGTCAGTGGTAACGGTCCCGAGTTTCGGGTTCGGCATCAAGCCTTTGGGCCCCAAAACGCGGGCAACACGACCGGCCATACCCATCATATCAGGTGTGGCAATGCAGCGGTCAAAATCAACCTTACCGGCGAGAATAGAATCAACCAAATTCTCTGCGCCGACAATATCGGCACCGGCAGCTTTAGCTTCATCGGCTTTCTCACCCTGAGCAAATACGGCAACCCGAACGGTTTTACCGGTACCGTGCGGCAAAGCACAAACACCACGAACCATTTGGTCGGCATATTTGGGGTCAACACCGAGGTTTACGGCAATATCAATGGTCTCGTCAAATTTTGCAGTAGCATTTTCTTTAACGATTTTAACAGCCTCATTCAAAGCATAAGCCTGATCTTTGTTGACTGTCTTATAAGCGTTTACGATTCTTTTTCCAGACATGATACTACTCCACAACCTTGATGCCCATAGAAACAGCCTGACCTTTAACCATGTTCATAGCTGCTTCAACGGTTGAGCAGTTAAGATCGGGCAATTTGGTCTCAGCGATTTCTTTAACCTGAGCGAGAGTTACCTGACCGGCAACGGACTTACCGGGCTCTTTAGAAGCTGACTTAATGTTGGCAGCTTTCTTAAGATAGTAAGAAACCGGAGGCAGTTTGGTAACAAAAGTGAAAGACTTATCTTCAAAAGCAGTAATCACTACCGGAACCGGGATACCGGGTTCCAATTTCTGGGTAGCAGCATTAAATGCTTTGCAGAATTCCATAATATTCAAGCCTTTTTGGCCCAAAGCGGGACCAACCGGAGGAGAAGGGTTAGCTTTTCCAGCGGGGATCTGAAGCTTGATTAATCCTAAAATTTTCTTTTTAGTTTTAGCCATTTTCATACCCTTAAAAGTTAGGTTCCGTGGTCATGACCATGGCTGGCCTCCCACGAAATTATTAAAAAAACAATACATTTGGCGACAAAACATTCCACCAAACGTGGTGTTTGTATACCACAAAAGATTCATTTTGCAAGCATTTTTTGCACTGGCACAAAAAGATATGAACATTTTGTCTAAAATTGTTGCAAATTAGATTTGCGGCGTTTATAATGACTTTATCATTTCATGATTATTCTGGATGGTTATTGATTTTTTATTGTAACAGACTGTCCGGAATTTCTCCGACTACACCAATCCCAAACATATTATGGAACCGTATTCATCGAACGGATTCATCGTAGGAAGCCAGGATCTTACCTATGATGCCCAAGTCAAATCCGTAAAAAACGATCGTGTAACTTTCATGGTTACCAACTTCCATGGTGAAAAGATTTCTGGGACATTCTACCTTCCCAGGGGCTGCCGAATTAACCCCCATGTCATCTTCAAGACAGGAGTATTCTGGCAAGTCAAGGTAGTACATATCAGCAAGAGAATTCGGGAAAAAGGCAATTACTCCTACCCCGAGCTAAACATAGAAGTCATCCCGCAACAAATGCCGGTTGACCTGTATGTTGAGGCTCATCCTCTCGGCAGTATAGTCATTGGTGAGATTGTAGATATCATCAAACGGGGCGCTTTGCTTTTGGTTCGGTTGGCAAAAAATGTCTATTGCACCATTAAAAACAGCAAAGCTTTTTGCAAAGGCATGACCATTCTTTGCAAAATAACCGAATACGATGGTATCTACAAAACGCTTACAGCTGAGGCGATATAACTTGCACAAAAAAGCCTGATGTTTGCAAACATCAGGCCTTTTTGTATTCAGACTTAACGCCCTTGCTCAATAGATTTTTGCTGCCGATTTCTAGCGGCAATAAGTTTTTGAGCCGCCAAATACAAGTCATGTGCCTGTGAGTTTTCGGAAATAAAGCTTCTAAATTTTGCAGCCATCTGAGGGGGCAACTTAAAAGCTTTTTTATCAGCCTTGTCATAAGTATACAAATCTTGACCATCAAACAGCTGCCATCCGTCTTTTGCAGAATAGGCTTTTACATTGCGTTTTCCTTTTTTGGTTACCCAATTAAAGCCGACTTCTTTTTCACTTTCCCAGGTAGCGGCCTTGGCATCTTTTTCTTTTCTAAATTCAGCTTTCAAAATTTGCTTTCCATTTTGCAAATCAAAAACACTAATTGCACCATACTGATAGGTCTTAAGCTGTTTTTTCTCCTGCCCGACATTAGGATCAACAAAAGCTGTGCTCTCTGATTGTTCATACATCAGCAGATAATTTTTGCCCTCAACTGTTGTTTCTCCAAATTGCAAAACAGTTCCATCTGGCTTGCCGGAAACAAGCATCGTTTGTTGAATCTTAAGTTTGTGGCGATAAATATTTTCGATATTAAAACTTGGCTCTTCTGGCCTCTTAGACATTTTCTCAAAGAATTTGAATAGACCCATACTGGCTTTCCCTCCTTAGTTTTGTCCAGAATATCACTATTTTGACAAATTGTCAACAGAGAGGTATAAAAAAGGCCCGCCATAAAAGGCAGGCCGTCAAAAAAACAAAGTAACCGGTTAAACTTTCTCAACTTGGTTATATTCAAGTTCAACCGGCGTAGCGCGGCCAAAGATGGAAACCGAGACCTTAACTCTGGCTTTTTCGGTATCAACTTCCTCAACCAAACCGACAAAAGAGGCAAACGGTCCGTCACAAACTCTGACTTGTTCCCCAACCTCAAAGTTAACAACGGTTTGCGGGCGTTCAATACCTTCTTCCATCTGGGTCATAATTCTTTTGACCTCGGCCTCGGTAATCGGATAAGGCTTGTTGCGGCTACCCAAGAAATTGCTAACATTAGGATTATTTTTAATCAAGTGCCAAGCATCATCAGTCATGATCATCTTAACCAAGATATAACCGGGAAAAAATTTGCGTTCAGAGGCAACTTTGGTGCCTTTTTTTACCTCGACCACCTGCTCGGTAGGGATCATAACATCAAAAATTTTGTCATCCATTTTTTTGATGACAGCTTGTTCTTTAATCGACTCGGCAACTTTTTTCTCGCAACCGGAGTGAACATTCACAACATACCAACGCGGATCCATCAGACTATTCTCCAAGACCTAAAATTAACTTAATGGCCCAACCAAGGATTTGGTCGACAAAAAAGAAGAAAGTTGCAGCGATCGCAACAATCACGATAACCATAAAAGAAGTTTGCATCACTTCTTTTTTAGTCGGCCAGGTAACTTTTTTAACTTCTTGCTTAACCTGGCGGAAGAACTGTATCGGACTAACTTTTGCCATGGGCTTTTATCCTAACTAAAAAATTTTTCAAACCACCCCGCACTAAATCAGGCGGGTCCTCCGTTAAAACTGCAAATTTTGGGTAAACCAACCAAACCGACAATTACCGAATTGGTATCTGCAGGCATTAACTCAATGCCGCCAACATATTAAATAATTACACTG
>CALXVW010000014.1 GCA_944392185.1 uncultured Alphaproteobacteria bacterium | reverse complement strand
GATAATATGGATATTGAAAAAGAGCGCGGCATTACCATTAAGGCCCAAACCGTGCGCCTTAATTATAAGGCCAAAGACGGTAAAACTTATCAGCTTAATCTTATTGATACTCCCGGGCATGTGGACTTTTCTTATGAAGTTTCGCGCTCTCTGGCCTCTTGTGAAGGTTCTGTGTTGGTGGTGGACGCTACCCAAGGCGTAGAGGCGCAGACTTTGGCTAATGTCTATTTGGCCATTGACAACAACCACGAAATCGTGCCTGTTTTGAATAAAATTGATCTTCCTTCAGCTGATCCGCAAAGGGTTAAGTCGCAGATTGAAGATGTTATCGGGCTTGATGCCTCTGATGCCATTGAGACATCCGGCAAAACCGGGCTTGGTGTGCCGGAGCTCTTGGAAGCTATTGTGCACAGGTTGCCGGCCCCAAAAGGTGATGAAAATGCTCCGCTTAAGGCTTTGCTCATTGACAGCTGGTATGACAGCTATTTGGGCGTGATTATTTTGGTGCGTATTCATGACGGTATCTTGCGCAAAAAACAACAAATCAGAATGATGTCTAACAATGCTGTCTATCAGGTTGAAAAGGTCGGTATCTTCTCGCCGAAAATGACAGATGTTGAGGCTCTTTACCCCGGCGAGGTCGGGTTTATCACCGCCAGTATCAAAAGTGTCGGAGATTGCCATATCGGAGATACGATTACCGATAATAAAAAACCGTGTGCAGAACCACTCAAAGGCTTTAAACCTTCGGTGCCGGTTGTGTTTTGCTCCATATTCCCGGTTGATTCCAGCCAGTATGATTTGTTGAAAGATGCTCTGGCAAAACTCAAGCTTAACGATGCCAGTATTGATTATCAAAATGAAAACTCCGCCGCTTTGGGACTTGGATTCAGGTGCGGATTTTTGGGCCTCTTGCATATGGAGATTATCCAAGAGCGTTTGGGGCGCGAATTTGATCTGGATCTTATTACAACTGCCCCCTCTGTGGCCTATAAGATTCACCTGACCAACGGTGAAAATATCACGCTCCACAACCCCGCCGATATGCCTGACCCGACCCTTATTCGCTCTATTGAAGAGCCAATGGTTAAGGCAACTATTTTGGTGCCTGACACCTATCTTGGCGCGGTTTTGAAACTTTGTACCGAGCGCCGCGGCGAGCAGGTGGAGCTCACCTATGTCGGCTCCAGGGCGATGGTTGTCTACAATATTCCGCTCAATGAAATCGTTTTTGACTTTTATGATCGTCTAAAATCTATCACCAGCGGCTATGCCAGCTTTGATTATGAGCTGACCGGTTATCAGGAATCTGACCTGGTTAAGGTGCAAATTCTTATCAATGAAGAAGCTGTTGATGCCTTGGCCTTTTTGTGCCACAGAAGCGAGGCCGAATCCAGAGGACGCCAAATTTGCGAGCGGCTTAAAGACCTCATCCCCAGGCATTTGTTCAAAATCCCCATTCAGGCTGCCATCGGCGGTCGAGTTGTGGCGCGCGAGACCATCTCTGCTTTGAGAAAAGACGTGACGGCCAAATGTTATGGCGGTGATGTCACTCGTAAGCGTAAGCTTTTGGATAAGCAGAAAAAAGGCAAGCTCAGAATGCGGCAGTTCGGCAAGGTCGAAGTTCCCCAAAGCGCGTTTATTGAGGCTTTGCGTATCGGCGACCAATAAAAAATTCCGTCTGGAGGTTTTCTAGAGCAATTTTGTGCGGTCTCGAAAAATTCATGTACCTATTTGTACACTGGAATTTTTCTCGCCTTCAAAATTACTCTATAAATTCCACCAGCCGAAATTTTTGGGTGCCTTGTTTGGGCTCCGGTACTTTTGCCTTTCAAATCGCTCTATCTGAACCATTCTCCAACCTTTTTGCAAAAGGTTGTATAACGGTTTCAAAATTACTCTATAAATTCCACTAGCCGAAATTTTTGGGTGCCTTGTTTGGGAGTTGTGTTAAATTTAAGTGGAAAATTAATCTATCCCTGCTACAATCTTTATAAACTTTAATAGTGGGAGGTTTATCATGGCTCGGGCAATCATTTTAATGATGGACTCTTTTGGTATCGGCGGCGCGCCGGATGCTTGTTTGTTTGACAATGAAGGGGCTGATACTTTTGGCCATATCGCGCAAGTAAATCTCGGGCTCAATGTTCCAAACTTGGTAGAGCTTGGGCTTGCAAAGGCCGCCAGAGAGGCTGTTAAACATTCCGCTAAAATCGGAATCCAGGATTTGCCTAAGCTCAAACTGCCATCCAAATATGGGCATGCCATGGAAATGAGCAAAGCCAAAGACACAACCTCCGGCCACTGGGAAATGGCCGGGGTGCCGGTGTTGCAGGAATGGGGCTATTTTCCCAAAAAATATCCTTCTTTTCCGCAAGGGTTGATTAATGCCATTTGTGCTCATGCCGAGATTGACGGCATTTTGGGCAATAAAGCCGCCTCTGGTACCGAGATTATTCAAGAACTTGGCGAGGAGCATATTGCAACCGGAAAGCCGATTTTTTATACCTCGGCAGACAGCTGTTTGCAAATTGCCGCTCATGAAAAATATTTTGGTCTGCAGCGTCTTTATGATTTGTGCGAGGTTGCTTTTGAGGCGGTTAAACCTTATCGAATCGCCCGTATTATTGCTCGCCCGTTTGAGGGGGAGAAAAAAGGCGAATTTGTCCGCACCAAAAACCGTCATGACTACTCGGTCAAACCTTTTGCACCGACAATCTTAAACAAGCTCAAAGATGCCGGCCATGAGGTGATTGCCATTGGCAAAATCAGCGATATTTATGCCGGCTCCGGTATTAGTAAAAAGGTTTTGGCCAGCGGTTTGGAAGAACTTTGGAACGCAACCTTAAATGAAATTAAAACCGCGCCCGAGGGTAGCTTGGTGTTTACCAACTTTGTAGATTTTGATATGCTTTACGGGCATCGGCGCGATGTGAAAGGCTATGCCAGAGCTTTGGAGTATTTTGACCGCCGCCTGCCTGAAATTGAGCCGCTTTTGCAAGATGATGATATTGTCTTTATCACTGCTGACCATGGCAACGACCCCACTTGGGAAGGGTCAGACCACACCAGAGAGCAAGTGCCGGTTTTGATGTTTGGCAAAAAGGTGATCCCTGCTAATATCGGTCAACGCAAGACTTTTGCCGATATTGCTCAGACTTTGGCAGAATTCTTTAAGCTAGAGCCTTTTGAATATGGAACATCTTTTTTGAGCGAGGGAAAATGAGTTGGTTTGCTCCGAATCTGCCTAAGCAAAAACATTGCTTTTTTGATGGTCAAGGCGGTTTTTCGCAAGGGATTTATGCTAGCTTAAATGTCAGCACCAAGGGCACTGATAATATCACCCATGTGTGGCAAAATCTTGAGAAAGTCGCTGCTTATTTCGGTCTGCACTCAGACCGTCTGAATCTCTTAAAACAAGATGTTTCAAGCAATGTAGCTTATGTCGAATCCCCAACGCCGGATTGGTTGAAGGTTGATGGCGTGGTGACGGATAAAAAAGACACGGTTCTTTGTATTCGCACGGCAGATTGTGCGCCGGTTTTGCTTGCAGACTATCAGCACGGGGTTATCGGCGCAGCTCATGCCGGCTGGCGCGGGGCTTTTGGCGGCGTGATTGAAAACACTGTCGCTCTCATGCTCGAAAAAGGCGCAAAAATTGAGAATATCGCCGCCGCGGTGGGCCCTTGTATCGGCCAAAAATCTTATGAAGTGGATGAGACTTTTTACCAAACTTTTGTGAGCAAAGATAAAACATTTGCACGTTTTTTTGTGCCGGGGCGCCCGGGGCATTGGCAGTTTGATTTGGAAGGCTTTTGCGTCAGCCGGTTGCAAACACTGGGGATTAAGGATATTTCCGCTTCCGGTATAGATACCTTCGATGAAGCTAATGGTTATTTTAGTTTCAGGCGCAATACTTTGCGTGGATTGGTTACGCAAAAAGGCGCTTTTCCGGTGGAAATGAGCGCAATCGTCTTATAACTGGGCGATAACGCTTTTATTTTTGCAAAAATTGATTATAATCGGTTTTATTGTTGTAACAAGTTTGATGTCTTAAATGTCTCCTTTGGGAAAACTTACACTTGCGCTTATCGGTCTGCGTCTTTTTGGCGCGGAGGGCTTTTTTGCCGGAATGTTTTTGGGGCATATGCTGATTGACCGAACGCATTTGATTGTTTCTTTGGAGCGCCGCTTGAGCATTATTGATGACAATATTCGCCTAATGCTGCCATATAAATATTATCGCTACTACAATCGTTTGGACGGCAACTTCTGGGGCAAAATCTGGGGCATGCTGTTGGGTGGCACTTTGTGGGGAGTTAATGGCTTAATCTTGTTCTTTATTGTCGGGCATTTTGTTTTTGATACACCCAAAAGCCACCATGCAACCCGTTGGCGCAAGAAGTTTGACCATTTTTGGGATAACCATTGGGGCAAAATCGGCGGCGCTATTATCGGCTTTATCTGCCAGAGCCGGATTATCCTTTTTTGCGGCGTCATCATCGGGTTCTTTGTTGACTATTATCGGATGGAAAACGCCACCCTTATTCCGATTGATTCCATCAGACATTTTTGGAAAGGGATTAATCCCTTAAAGCTGTGGCGCCACTCCAAAGAAGCTCGCCATGTTTCATTTATTCAATCTATGGCCGGGTTGGCCGCAAAAGTGGCTAAAGCCGACGGCCAAGTGAGCGAAAACGAAATCAGGGTATTCAAAAAACTTTTTGTGGTCAAAGAAGAAGAGACCTCTAAGGTGGCTAAGATTTTTAACGAGGCCAAAAAATCTGCCAAAGGTTATGAGGCTTATGCGCACCAGCTCAAGGAAATTTGTGCCGATAATTTGGAATTGCAGGAGAATATCATTGATAATCTCTTCAAGATAGCGGCTGCAGATGGCGAGGTTACTTCTCAGGCTTTTGAACTGATGGCAAAAATTGCCGAGGCTATCGGTTTGCCTGAGGGCAACTATGAAGTTTTGAAAGGTTTGTATACGCCAAAAATTAAAAATCCGGTTATTCAGGATTATTACGATGAATTGGGCGTGCTTTATAATGCCTCTGATGCCGAAATTAAAGCCAAGTGGAAAGAACTTATCATCAGGTATCATCCGGACCGCCAACAGGCCAAGGGTGCCAGCAAAGAGGAGATTGCGGCCGCTACCGCCAAAATGGCTAAAATCAATTTGGCGTACCAGGAAATTGTTAAGATGCGGAGCGGAAAATGAGTGAGCCGAAACTGAAATTTTTTGATGAGCGAAAAACGCCGATAGATATGCTTGTTTTGCATTGCTCAGCCTTGAGCGGGGCAGAGATGTTTGAGGTTTTTAACGCTCAGAAGGTCAGTGCTCATTACATTATTGATGAAAACGGCCAAGTCCTAAACGGGGTGGATGAGGCAAAGTGTGCTTGGCATGCCGGAAAAAGTTTTTGGCGCGGCCGTGAGGGGCTCAATTCTTGCTCGGTGGGGATTGAGATATCCTCGCCAAGTTTGGGGCAGGAGCCTTATTCTGAGAAACAAATAAGCGCGCTTATCACCCTTTGTCAGAAAATTATTGCCAAGTATAAAATATCGGCGTTTAACGTCGTGGGGCATTCGGATATTGCGCCGTTGCGCAAGGCAGATCCGGGGTGCGCCTTTCCGTGGGAGAGGTTGGCGCAAGAGGGAATCGGCTGGTGGCCAAAGGGCAAAGAGGCAACATCATCTACGGCCGCTGATGTCAAAGAGCTGCTCTCCTCTATTGGCTATGACACCAGAGATGATGAAGTCTTAAAGGCCTCGGCTTATGCGTTTTGCCGTCGTTTCTTGCCTCAATATGTTGAGAAAGTTGATGATGTCTCTTATCTGATAGAGCATGTGTTGCCAGATAATTTTGATTTTATGCGGGAAGATATCTTCGTTAGGCAACTCCTCCGGGGAACGCCCCGGTGCGATTAGCAAGCTGTAACCCACACCGCTCCCGTTGGTCGGGGTGTTGGTCGGCGGTGCCTTAGCCAAACAATCTTTGCCCTTCCAAACAAATTAATTGCAAATTAATCTTTATGCGTTAATATCATCTCCGCAGGGGTGAGTTGCCCCTGTGGAGCTTAAGAACTCCTTGCTAGGAAAAGAACAACTCCTTTTATGGGGAGCCGGGGGAATAAGGCTATGCTCGAAGAACCCGGGCTGTTCTAGCACAGTTTCGTCTTGCTGCGTAGGTTTCGCGCTCTGCGCTCAACAACTCCGCTTCGGTCACTTGTTTTCTAATTTCGTTTCGCTTGCTCACGCTTCACTCACTCAATCAAGAAAACTTACGCCTCTTGTGGTAAAATCAACCGGAGCAGCGGTTGATTTTA
>CALXVW010000013.1 GCA_944392185.1 uncultured Alphaproteobacteria bacterium | reverse complement strand
ACCAACGCTGAAGTCACTAAAAGCTTATCAGCAATCGGGTCAAGCAACCGCCCAAAAGCCGAGACCTCGCCTCTGGCACGAGCCAAATAACCGTCAAAATAGTCTGTAATAGAAGCAATGATAAATAAAACGGCGGCAAACAACCCCCACCAAACAGAGTGGATATAAACCGTTAAAAAGATAACCGGAATAACGACAATTCTGGATATCGTCAAAAGATTAGGCAGATTATACAATTTCCACGTCCTTCTACAAAATTGTTAAACTCTGTGCAGTATATTAAGTTAGATTTTCTAATTATGGAAGTACTTATAGATTTTTTCCGCCGTTTTTTTACTGATTCCGCTCACTTTTTGCAAATCTTTAATACTGGCCTCGGCCACTTCTTCTGCCGAGCCGAAAAAGCTAAGCAAATCACGCTTGCGTTTAGCTCCGATTCCCTCAATTTCATCTACCCGTGATTTGTAGATTGATTTTGCCCGGTGCTGACGATGCGTACCTATTGCAAAACGGTGAGCCTCATCACGTAAATTTTGCATATAAAAAGCCAGCGGAGATTGAAATTCAAGAGCAAAACTTTCTTTGCCTGCCATATGGTAGAACTCTTTACCGGCATTTCTTTCCGGTCCTTTAGATATGGCAATAATGGCAATGCCGCTCAGATCAAAATCTTTCAAACTCTCATAGACGGCATTAAGCTGCCCTCGCCCGCCGTCAAGCAAAATCACATCAGGCTTGTTTTCATCCGTCATTCTGGCAAAGCGACGTTTTAACACCTCTTGCATCATAGCAAAATCATCTCTGGTTTCTTCCGTATGCTTAATATTAAAAGTCCGATAACTTTTCTTATCAAAGCCATCAGGCGTTGCCACCACCATTGCGCCGATGGCAAAACTTCCTTGGTTGTGGGAGTTATCATAAATTTCAATTCGTTGCGGAAAACGCGGCAATTCAAAAATGGTTTTAAATTCTTCCAAATTATTTTTGACACTAGCCTCAAGAGCAATTTTTCTGGCAATGGAGGCTTTGGCATTTTCGGTCGCTGTTTTAATTAAGGCCGCTTTGTTACCTTTTTTATAGGTATTAATTTTAACATTCAAGGCCTCTTCCAAAAAGATTTTATTTTCTAATTCTTCTGCCAAAATAATTTCTTTGGGAGGGATATGATTCATATAAAAACTGCTCAAAAAGGCTTCTAAAATTTCTTTATCTTCAGCCCCCTCTGTCTGGGTTGGAAAATAAGGTGTGTTGCCGCAGTTTTGCCCGGAGCGGATAAAAAATATCTGGATACAAACCAAACCCTTATCCCTGACCAAACTGATAACATCGGCAGACTTGATACCGGCATATTCAACATTTTGTTTTGATTGAATAGCGGTCAATGCTCTGATACGATCTCGCAAAACCAGAGCGGTTTCATAATCCTCACGTGAGCTGGCCTCCTGCATCTTTTGCGAAAGTTCTTCCTGAATTTTGCTGTTGCGTCCCTCCAAAAATTCTATGGCCTCATTCACCAAAACCCGATAATCCGCAGCAGAGATTTTGCCCACACACGGAGCCGAACAGCGCTTTATCTGATACATCAGACACGGGCGTTGACGATTCTTAAAAACATTATCTCGGCAAGAACGTAGCAAAAACACTTTTTGCAAAATATCTACCACACTGTTAACCGCCAATACACTGGCGAACGGGCCGAAATATTTATTTTTATCATGCCTGGAGCCGCGATATTTTCGCAACGAAGGAAATTCCGATTCCACATCAATCATCAGATGCGGAAAGGTTTTATCGTCTTTAAGAAGGATATTGTAACGTGGCTTAAATTTTTTAATCAGCTCATTTTCAACCAATAAAGCTCGCGCCTCATTTTCAACAATAATAAACTCCATCCGCTCGATTTGCGCCACCATTTGCTGCAACCGCACGGGAAGCTTATTGATATGAGAATAAGCCACAATTCTTTTTTTTATGTTTTTAGCTTTTCCGACATACAAAACCTCATCATATTCGCTAATCATGCGATAGACTCCCGGTTTTTCCGGAGCAATTTTTATATATCGAAGAAGATTCTCTAAGCCTTTTTGAAGATCAAACACATCAAATTTCCTTTGCTGGATTTTAATATTAAAGAGATTTATCAAGAATTCAAGCAAAGATTCATTCCTAAAGGCTTCAAAAGCTAAGTGATCAATAAATTTTCACAAAAATGTTTACAAAGCAAAAATGCGCTTTTCGGAGCAGTTCAGAACAAACTTTTGTACCAAGCTTTAAAATAAAAAAAAGCCGAAGATTTTAAATCTTCGGCTTTTTTTATTTTATGCCGTCTAATGACCGAAATACCCGCCATGTGCAGGATATTTCGCATTAGAAGAATTTTCTCTCAGCTGCAAGAGCTCAGTTTCCTGCTCACTTACTTTATGCTGTAAACCCTCGTTCTCCCAACGCAGCTTGATAATTTCGCCTCTTTGATCATCACACTTTTTTTCAAGAAAGCGAAGCCGTTTGGCAGTAGTGCTAACGCCCCAAACAAGGCCTAAAATGACCAACGCTAAAAAAATAATAATAGCCGTACCCATAGTAAATCTATTTTAATTAAACAAGTTGTTTCAAAATACTCTGTTTTCGTCAAAATGCAACAAAAAATTACCTTCCGTAAAAAAAAGAGACTTTGATCTTTATATTCAAAGTCTCTTTCCGTAGTTAAGACATCATCATGGATTTCCCTGTATGTCTCAAATTAGGATTCTTTTGTCGAGCTTGGTAGTGGGCTTCCCGACGCCTTCCATCCTCCTCACAAACCAGATCGAACTGGAGCTGAAGTGTTTTTGCAGTTTCTTTAGCTTCCATCCACAAAGCAAGGATTCGCTTAAACTCTTTTTCAAACTCTTTATCGTCCATCTGCTTTAAACGTTTCAACCACGGAGCGAGTTCTTCCAGCAACTTTTGCCGTCTTTTATTTTCAACCCTGCGTTTCTGCCAATAGGAAATTAATCCCCACCCCAACAAGAACAAAATCGCAGCAAACAAGATACTTAAAAAAGCAAGAGCTTCCATAGTCTTTAGATTTTAAAATTACGCAAAGACGCTAGAGTAAAACCACGCTGTCTCACTTCAGCTTTAATCACTTGTCGCATTTCAGGAGCATCATACTCTTCAGAAAGAAGATGCTTGCGCAATGCAGCCAACCACAATTTCAAATCGAGATCTGACATTTTGCGAAGTTTTTGTTCAAACTCTGCAATTTTTTTGGCTTTTGCTTTCTCTCCTCGTTGTTTTTTGTAGTTCACAATCCAACGACCATTAACAAACAAAACCACCAAGCAAAGCACAGCCAAAGCAGTAAGTAAAATAATTTTCATAGGCTATAAAGTTTTAGGTTAGAATTATAATCTTTGTAATAAAAATGTATTTAAAGTTTAGCCTATATAGAATCAAAAAATCAAGGACCTATTCCCTTTTCCCCAACAAAAAAACTCCCGAAAAAATCGGGAGTTTTCTCATTATTCTTTCTCCGAAGGAATTGGACCAATCCGTCGAAGAATTTCTCTGTACATCTGAGCTATAGCAAAGTTTTCTTCATCCATAGCTCCATCATCTTGAATTCCAGATTCAAGTCTCTTTTTTGCCGTTTTGGGATCTTGAAAATAGCCAAAACGAAACATGACCAGAATTTGGCTCATAAGCTCTTCCTTGCAAGCACGCTCATGCTGCAACTCTTTGACAACCCCCATTTCATCCACTAAGTCTGAAATGGTCTGAGCAGCATCCACAAGTTCTTGTCTTTGAGCTTCAAGAGTATGGCATTTACATTTTCGTTTTTGTATTGCCACCCCCCAGACAACCCCCAAGAGCAGTGCAAAAGCACCAAGAAATCCACACAGAAGCAATATGCCGATTATCTCCATAACCAACAGTTTTTAGAGCAAATCACCTCTGTCCAAACGCTTTCCGAGTGCCTGTTTTCTTTCGTGTTCGGTCAGAAGCTGTCGTAGCCTTCTGTTTTCGCTTTGAAGTTTCTTGTTTTTCTCAAGCCTTAAAAGGCCGATAAAAACCATAGCCAACAAAATAACTTGAATGGCTAATACAATACAGATCAAAATTGTCAGTGTCATACGATTTAGATTTATGTGTTAGACTTCATTTCATTGATTTTTCTGGCCTGTTTCCAAACAATACCGGCCAAAGTACAAGTTGCCAAGAAAAACGCCACGACTAAAACAACCAAAATGATAACTGTTGTTTCCATAATAAATATTTTAATTGTTAGACAGCATAATTCGTTTTGATTTGCAAAGTATAACCATCAATTAGACAAAAAGCAACAAAAAAAACCTCCCGATTTCTCGAGAGGTTTTAATTTTTTTAGCCTAATACTCTGCTTTTGACTTAAGCGTTAGCTGAATTCTCAAGCTGAGCAGCCTCTTCTTTAAGAGCCTGGATCTCTTTATCATTCTGAGCGGCAACCTTCTTCAAGGCTCTGAGAACCGTACCGGTACCGGCCGGAATCAAACGACCGACGATAACGTTTTCTTTCAAACCTTTAAGTTGGTCAACCTTGCCCTCAACCGCAGCCTCGGTCAAAACACGAGTTGTCTCTTGGAACGATGCGGCAGAGATGAATGACTTGGTCTGCAAAGAAGCCTTGGTGATACCGAGCAGAACCGGATCAGCGGTTGCCGGGGTTTCACCATTAGCAATGACCTTGGCGTTTTCAGCCTCAAAGACATCACGATCAACTTGCTCGCCAACCAAGAAGGTGGTGTCACCCGGTTGAGTAATCTCAACTTTGCGCAACATCTGAGAAACGATAACCTCAATGTGTTTATCATTAATCTTAACACCTTGCAGGCGGTAAACATCCTGAACCTCTTTAACCAGATATTCAGCCAGTTTTTCAACGCCCAAAACGCGCAAGATATCGTGCGGAGCCGGAACACCGTCAACCAAAGCATCACCTTTCTTAACGATATCACCGTCTTGTACAGCCAGGTGACGTCCTTTGGGGATCAGATATTCAATCGGCTGCCCCTTAGAAGGAACAACGGTAATACGCTGTTTAGCCTTGTAATCCTTACCGAACTCGACCACACCGTCAATATCGGAGATGATTGCCGGATCTTTCGGACGACGAGCCTCAAACAACTCAGCCACACGCGGCAAACCACCGGTAATATCTTTAGTCTTAGAGCTCTCTCTCGGAATACGAGCGATAACATCACCGACCTTAACCTCATCACCATTGTCAACCGACAAAATAGCATCAGCAGACATATAGTAACGAACTTCCTTGCCATTGTCGCCGACAACGTGTTTACCCTTGTTGTCAACCAACATAATGCTTGGTTTCAAACCGGCGGAACCGGAGTTAGAACGCCAATCAATAACAACCTTGGATACAATACCGGTTGTTTCATCGGTATTCTCACGAACAGATACGTTATTAATCAAGTCAACCAACTCAACCTTACCGGCTTTTTCGGTAATAACCGGAACAGTAAACGGATCCCACTCGGCGACTTTCTGTCCCTTCTTAACCTTAGCCCCTTCGGCAACCAAAATCTTGGTACCATAAGGAACATGGTGACGAGATTTCTCACGTCCCTGAGAGTCAACAATAACGATCTCACAGTTACGAGACAAGACAATCAGATGACCTTCAGAGTTTGTAACAGTGTGGTTGTTCTCTAACTTCAATTCACCGGCGAACGGAACTTCAACAGAAGCCTGCTCGGCACCTTTTTGTGCCGCACCACCGATGTGGAAGGTTCTCATGGTCAACTGCGTACCCGGCTCACCGATTGATTGAGCGGCAATAACACCGACAGCCTCACCGACATTAACCGGAGTACCACGAGCCAAATCACGACCATAGCAAGCAGCGCAAACGCCGTCTTTGCTTTCGCAGGTCAATACAGAACGGATTTTAACCTGTTCAACACCGGCAGCCTCAACGACTTCGACATCGTTTTCATCAATCAGCTTACCTTTCTTGACCAAAACCTCACCGGTTTCAGGGTGAACAATATCCTCTTGGATGGTACGTCCCAAAATACGATCACCGATAGAAACAACGACATTACCGCCGTCCACAACCGGACGAACAATAATACCACGCTCTGTTCCGCAATCTGTTTCGGTAATAACCACATCTTGGGCAACATCGACCAAACGACGTGTCAAATAACCGGAGTTAGCTGTCTTCAAAGCCGTATCAGCCAAACCTTTACGAGCACCGTGGGTAGAATTAAAGTACTCAAGCACGGTCAGACCTTCTTTAAAGTTAGAGATAATCGGTTGTTCGATAATTTCGCCTGAAGGCTTAGCCATCAAACCACGCATACCGGCCAACTGACGCATTTGAGCGGCAGAACCACGAGCACCGGAGTGAGCCATCATATAAACAGAGTTAATGTAGCCATGCTCTGTCTTAGAAATGTTTTTCATCATTTCATCGGCAATTTTATCGGTGCAGGCAGCCCAAATATCAACAACTTTGTTGTATTTTTCGCCTTTGGTAATCAAACCGTTTTGGTACTGCTCCTCAAATTCCTTAACTTGTTTTTCGGTTTCTTCAATTAAGGTCTTCTTAGCTTCAGGAACGATCAAATCATCTTTACCGAAAGAAATACCGGCTTTGCAAGCGTTTTGGAAACCAAGAGTCATAATCTTGTCAACAAACAAGCAAGTCTCTTTCTGTCCGCAATGACGATAAATGGTATCAATGATTTCACCAATCTCTTTCTTACGCAACAAGCGGTTAACCAAAGAGAACGGAACATTTTCATGCTTGGGCAAAGTCTCAGAAACGATAATACGTCCCGGAGTGGTCTCAACCAAACCTCTGACCAATTTTCCCTCATCATTTACATATTCCATACGGCATTTGATTTTAGCATGCAAATCAACAACCTTCTCATTCAAAGCCAACAAGACTTCATTGAAATCTGAGAAGATCATGCCTTCTCCGCTCATTCCATCGGCATCATAGGTAAGGTAGTAAATACCCAAGACCATATCTTGTGTCGGAACAATAATCGGTTTACCGGAAGCCGGAGACAAGATGTTGTTGGTAGACATCATCAAAACGCGAGCTTCCAACTGAGCCTCAATAGACAACGGAACATGGACAGCCATTTGGTCACCATCGAAGTCAGCGTTAAACGCGGTACAAACGAGCGGGTGCAAGTGAATAGCTTTTCCTTCAACCAATACAGGCTCAAAAGCTTGAATACCCAAGCGGTGCAAAGTCGGCGCACGGTTTAAGAGAACCGGGTGCTCACGGATAACTTCTTCCAAGATATCCCAAACTTCCGGACGCTCTTTCTCAACCATTCTCTTGGCAGCTTTGATAGTCGTAGCGTGGCCATAGAGTTCCAGTTTTGCATAAACAAAAGGTTTAAACAATTCCAGAGCCATTTTCTTAGGCAAACCACACTGATGCAATTTGAGCTCAGGTCCGACGGTAATAACTGAACGACCGGAGTAGTCAACACGCTTACCGAGCAAATTCTGACGGAAACGACCTTGTTTACCTTTGAGCATATCAGACAAAGACTTGAGCGGACGTTTATTGGTACCGGTAATGGCACGTGCACGACGACCGTTATCAAACAAAGCGTCAACAGACTCTTGCAACATGCGCTTTTCGTTGCGGATAATGATATCCGGAGCATGGAGCTCAATCAAGCGTTTCAAACGATTGTTGCGGTTAATAACGCGGCGATACAAGTCGTTCAGATCAGATGTGGCAAAGCGGCCGCCATCTAGTGGAACCAACGGACGCAGCTCTGGCGGAATAACCGGCAGAACGGTCAAAATCATCCATTCCGGCTTGGTGTTGGATTCGATGAAAGATTCAATAATCTTCAAACGTTTAACCAACTTTTTGCGCTTAGCCTCAGAGGCATTGTCCTTGAGTTCCTCACGAATAGCTTTACGCTCTGCTTCCAAGTCGATTGAAGCCAAGATCTCACGGATAGCCTCGGCACCGATACCGGCACGGAAAGAATCTTCACCATATTCATCAATAGCTTCCTGGTATTGTTCTTCCGTCAACAACTCGTTAACACCGAGCGGGGTTAAACCCGGCTCAATAACGATATAGTTTTCAAAATACAAAACTCTTTCCAATGACTTCATCGGAATATCGGTAATCATGGCAATACGACTCGGCAGAGATTTCAGGAACCAGATATGAGCTACCGGAGCAGCCAATTCGATGTGTCCCATTCTTTCTCTGCGGACTTTTGCCAAAGTAACCTCAACACCGCACTTTTCGCAAACGATACCGCGATATTTCATGCGTTTGTATTTTCCGCACAAACATTCATAGTCTTTTACCGGACCAAAAATACGAGCGCAGAACAAACCGTCTCTTTCCGGCTTGAAGGTGCGGTAGTTAATTGTTTCCGGTTTTTTAACCTCACCATAAGACCAAGAACGGATTTGCTCAGGAGAGGCGATTGAAATTTTGATTTGGTCAAAAGATTCGCCAGAGACCTGCTGACCAAAATATTTCATAATATCATTCATGTTCTAAAAACTCCTCTGCCTTAAACTTCTTCGTTCAACATCTCAACATTGAGGCACAAAGATTTAATTTCTTTGACCAAAACGTTGAAGGATTCAGGAATACCGGCCTCAAAGCTATCCTCACCACGAACAATAGCTTCATAAACCTTGGTACGTCCGTTAACATCATCGGATTTAACGGTGAGCATTTCTTGCAAGGTATAAGCAGCACCATAAGCCTGCAAAGCCCAAACCTCCATCTCACCGAAACGTTGACCACCGAATTGAGCCTTACCACCCAGAGGTTGTTGTGTAACCAAAGAGTACGGTCCGACAGAACGAGCGTGCATCTTTTCATCAACGATGTGGTGCAGTTTAATCATGTAGATGATACCAACCGTAACTTTGCGGTCAAACTTCTCACCGGTACGTCCGTCATAGAGGTCAATCTGACCGGATGTCGGTAAGCCGGCTTTTTCCAGCATTTCGTTGATATCATTACCGGTGGCGCCGTCAAATACCGGCGTAGCCATCGGCACACCGCGCTTCAAGTTCGGAATCATCAATTCCAAATCTTCCATGCTCATATCGGCAATTTCGCGCTTATACTGTTTTTCACCATAAACATCTTTGAGTTTGGCACGCAAATCTTTCTCGGTTGCTTGGCCGGCCTTGTATTGTTCCAACAACTCATTGAGCTGTTGTCCCAGTTTTTGAGCCGCCCAACCAAGGTGCGTTTCCAAAATTTGTCCCACGTTCATACGAGAAGGCACACCCAAGGGGTTGAGCACGATGTCAACCGGCGTACCATCTTCCATATAAGGCATATCCTGCAGAGGCAATACGCGGGAAATTGTACCCTTGTTACCGTGGCGTCCGGCAATTTTATCACCGGATTGAATTTTACGCTTGGTAGCAATAAAGACTTTAACCATCTTTAAGACGCCCGGCAACAAATCATCACCGCGCTGAACTTTCTCAACCTTGTCGTCAAAGTGCTTTTGGATTTTTTCCAAACGGTTGTCATAGGCATTGAGAAGCTCCTCAATATTAGCCATAACAGCCTCATCTTTAACAACGATTTTACGCCATTGAGAAGATGGAATTTCAGCCAATTTTTCCTCGGTAACTTCGGCGTTCTTGGCAATGCTGCCCTTAGGAGCATCAACAACTTTCTGCCCCAGCAACATAGACTTCAAACGAGCCTCAACGTTACGACGGATAATGGCAATTTCATCATCACGATCTTTTGCCAGCTGAGAAATCTCTTGCTGCTCAATAGAGAGAGCACGTTCATCTTTCTCAACACCGCGGCGAGAGAATACGTGAACATCAACCACAATACCTTCAATACCGGGCTGAACACGCAAAGAGGTATCTCTGACATCAGAGGCTTTTTCACCAAAGATGGCACGCAGCAATTTCTCTTCAGGCGTAACCGGAGATTCACCTTTGGGTGTAACCTTACCAACCAAGATATCACCGGCCTTAACTTCGGCACCGATATAAACGATACCGGCCTCATCAAGGTTGCGCAAAGCATCTTCACCAACGTTTGGAATATCACGGGTGATTTCTTCCTGTCCGAGTTTGGTATCACGCGCCATAACCTCAAATTCCTCAATGTGCAAAGAGGTGAAGACATCATCGCGAGAAATTCTCTCAGACAACAAAATAGCATCCTCGTAGTTCAAACCGTTCCACGGCATGAAAGCTACCAAAACGTTCTTGCCCAAAGCCAACTCACCCATATCGGTGCATTGTCCGTCAGCCATAATATCGCCGGCATGAACCTCATCACCGACCTTAACCAACGGAACTTGGTTAATGCAGGTATTTTGGTTAGAACGACGGAATTTAGACAAGCGGTAGATTTCAACACCGGCATCGGCAGCATGCTCATCCTTAGAGCGAACCACAATACGGTTGGCATCAACGGCATCAACAATACCATCGGCTTTGCAGACAACGGTTGCTCCGGAATCTTTGGCAACCACGCCCTCAACACCGGTACCGACCAACGGAGCCTCAGAACGCAGCAAAGGCACGCCTTGGCGCTGCATGTTAGATCCCATCAAAGCACGGTTTGCATCATCGTTTTCCAAGAACGGAATCAAAGCGGTTGCAACAGATACCAACTGTTTCGGAGAAACGTCAATAAAGTCAATCTCGCTCGGATGAGCAAACTCAAACTCACCGGCCTTGCGGCAAGCAATAAGGTCTTCTTCAAAATGGCCGTTTTCTTTAACTTTGGCATTAGCCTCGGCAATTCTGAACTTGCCTTCCTCATTGGCGGAAAGATAAACAACCTCTTTGGTAACCACGCCGTTGACAACCTTACGATACGGGCATTCAATAAAGCCGTATTTGTTGATGCGGGCATAGCTAGAAAGGGAGTTAATCAAACCGATATTCGGACCTTCAGGTGTTTCAATCGGGCAGATACGACCATAGTGTGTCGGGTGCACATCGCGGACTTCAAATCCGGCGCGGTCACGAGACAAACCACCGGGGCCCAAAGCAGACAAACGACGTTTGTGTGTAATCTCAGACAACGGGTTGTTCTGGTCCATAAACTGAGACAACTGAGAAGAACCGAAGAACTCGCGAATAACCGAAGCAATCGGCTTAGCATTAACCAAATCTTGCGGTTTAACATTGTTGAGGTTCTCAGAGCTCATACGCTCGCGGATAGCGCGCTCCATGCGCAACAAACCCATGCGATATTGATTTTCCATCAACTCGCCGACCGAGCGAACACGACGGTTTCCTAAGTGGTCAATATCATCGACCTCGCCTTTTCCGTCACGCAATTCGCAAAGTCTCTTAACAATGCGGAGAATATCGTCTTTGCGCAAGATACCATAAGTATCCGGAGCCTCTTCAAACGGGATATCCATGGCAATGTTCATCTTCACACGACCAACGGATGAAAGGTCATAGCGGTCTTTATCAAAGAACAAAGCGTTAAAGAGTTGATCAGCCGTTTCATAGGTTGGGGGATCACCCGGGCGCATAACGCGGTAGATATCAAGCAAAGCCTCCTCACGGCAGCTGTTTTTGTCAGCGGCCAAAGTATTGCGGATATATGGCCCGACATTAACCCCGTCAATAAACAAGGTCTTAATTTCGGTAATTTTGTTAGCGGCAAATTTCTCGAGCAATTCCTCGGTGATTTCATCGCCGGCCTCGGCCAAAACCTCTCCGGTTTTAGCAACGACGATATTTTGAGCCAAGAATTTGCCAAGCATTTGCTGCGGCGTAACTTTGTAGAACTCCAAACCTTCATCGGCCAACTTCTGAGCGGCACGCGGAGAAAGCTTTTTGCCCTGCTCCAAAACAACCTTTCCGTCAGCGGCGTTAATCAGGTCAAAGTCAAACTTAACACCTTTCATGCGCTCAGGCACGAACTTAACTTTCCAAGCCTTCTTTTCGGCAATGTAATCATCGGTATCATAGAAGTAGTTGAGAATTTCTTCTTTATCCATACCTTTGATTTCGGCCGGGTCAATTTTCTTGCCTTTTTTAGCCAAAGCGGCAATTTTCTCTTCTGTTTCTTTAGAATAGAGAGAATACAAGAGAGAAGTAACCGGCAATTTACGGCGGCGGTCAATACGAGCATAAACCAAATCTTTGGCATCGAACTCAAAATCAAGCCAAGAACCGCGATAAGGAATAACGCGGGCGGCAAACAAATACTTACCGCTGGCCATTGTCTTGCCTTTGTCATGGTCAAAGAACACACCGGGAGAACGGTGCATCTGAGAAACGACAACGCGCTCTGTTCCGTTGAAGATAAAAGTACCTTTTTCGGTCATCAACGGAATATCGCCCATATAAACATCTTGCTCTTTAATGTCGTGAATAGACTTGGCGCCGGTAGCCTCATCGGTATCCCAAACGACCAAACGCAAGGTAGCTTTAACCGGAGCGGCATAGGTCATATCACGTTTGATGCATTCATCAACATCATACTTAGGCTCCTCGAGCTCATAGCTCACGAACTCAAGCTCACCGTTTCCGGAAAAATCTTTAATCGGGAAAATGGATTTGAACACTTCTTCCAAACCAAACTCGCATTTTTCAGCCCCTTTGGCTTGAATAAAACTATTATAAGAACCAGTCTGAACTTCAATCAGATTCGGCATATCGGCGACAGCGTCGATTCGGCCGAAGTTTCTTCTTACACGTCTTTTGCTCGTATAAGATTCCTTCATTGCAAAATATCCTCTTTGGTTAAAATCTGCGGCCATACTATCAAAAAAATGAATCCCGCGCGCAGAGGGTTATATACTGTAACGTTACAAAATAAGAAAGAAAGCAAAACCGGCGGTTACCCGGGCGTTGCGCCCAATCATCGCACCGATTCGTAAGAATAATTTTCGAAAATTCGGTTTCTTTTACACCTAAGCGATTCATTTTGCAAGAATTTTTTCACCTCAAAAACGAGTTTTCCGCGCCTTGACAAAGGAGAGAAATTTTATCTACCCAAAACAGCTTTTTTATAATTAGGCAGAGCGACTTGTTTAGACTTATCAAGTTTAAGCACATACGCCTGCCCCTCTTTTTGCAACTGACACGTATTTGTTAAAACATCAGAAGACAAACCGACTAACTTTGCCATTTCTTCAAAAACTGGAGTGTTAGGATTTTTGCTTAGTTTTTCGAATTCAGACAACATCAAGTTGGCCGCCCCAAATTTATCAAGACCAAAGTGTTTCTCCACACGTTTTGTATACCCCAACATCCACAAATAGACAGACATATAGCCTTCTCTCTCTTGGGTATTCTTATTTTGTTGCTTCAAGTCCTCGGGAGAGAACATTCCGTTTTGCTCAATATCAGCAACCGTTCGCATTTTATCTTGAGCAAACGCGGCTATCGCCTGACGATGTTTGTGGTTCTGACTTTCAAGGTTCATCAGATAATGGGGCAACAATTCGGCAAACCCCTCGCACAAAACCATTTTATTATTAAACCATGCGCTATGCAGTGTGTGCGCAAGTTCATGGCAAAGACCAACCTTTCGCTCTATACTTTCTTCGGAAAGGAAACCACGCTCAAACCACCCCTCATCCACCGCCAACGGTACCGGATAATCAGCATCGACTGCAAATTTTGCCGTCGCCATTCCGTAAGGAAAAGGACATCCGCTAAATTGCTTAAACGCATCACCGCGCGGCAAAACCACAAAAGAAAACATCGGCGGCGTTTTGTATGCCAACGGTAATTTTAGCAGCTCACAAACATAACCATCCATCACCGATAAAAAGTTTTCGCCACAGCCGTTTTTGATTTTCTGAGCCATTTCGGGAAAAGCGGCAACTTTCAAGTGCGAATTAATTTTGCAAACATCAAAAACCATTCCGTCGATATTTATTTTTTCCATTTATCGGCCTCTCTCGGATATTGCCCTAACAGAAGAAGTTTTTCCCGCAATTTTTAAAATATCACTTGATGTTTTTGCTATTTTGGCTTTGCTTAAATCAAGTTTCTCAAGAGCATAACTATGCGGCAAATTATAACGCCAAATCGGATACGTCACAATTCCGACACTTTGCTGAACAATCGCCGGATTATCATCAACAAACATACTTTCCTCATATTTTGCAGCCAAATCGGCAATTCTAGCTTTTTTATCTTTGCTACCCACACAGTCAATACTCACGAACACATCACCAAAAGCATAATGTAAATTTTTACGACGTTTAAGTTCCACTTCTTTGGTTGGCGGTGCAGAGGTTACAATTGCCAAATCCCAACCATTGGCGGATAAAGCCTGTAAGGTTTGTTTCATTCCTCGTTTGGCATTCAACCGCTCAAATATTGAAGATCCCATAAAATATTTTCCAAACTCAAAATAAGGCCTTGGATCTTGATCAAAATCACGAATAATCTGAACCCATTCATCATCATTAATCTTACGCTCTTGAAAATCCTCAAGCTTTTTATGCATGGGCCCCCACATATCAAGCAAAACCTCGTCGACATCAAAAATAGCAATTTTTTTATTTTGCGGCATATTTATTCCTTTCCAAATTACTCAAAAGAATAGCATAAATACCTCTAATAAACAAGCAAAATAAAAAGCAAGACCAAATACATGATTTTTCAAGAAACACAAAAACTCTCTCTGCACGAAGTAATGGAAGTTCAATAGAACGCGCGAATAGAAGTAAAAATGAAAAAACTGAAAATCCTAGTGTACACCATAGTACATGAATTTTCGGTTTTTTCTATTTTTTACGATTAGTCGCCAGAACATACTTTCCACAAGGCACTATCCTAAAAGCTCAAGATTTGTGGCTTATAGCGTGAAAAACAAAGCGGTCGAAATTCTAGTGTACATAGAAGTACATGAATTTCGACCGTTCTGCAGTTTTTTGCGCTAGAAGCCCAAATACTGAGCTTTTAGGCTTGAATTACTTGAGCTCAACCTTAGCCCCAGCCTCTTCCAATTTCTTCTTCATTTCTTCGGCTTCAGCTTTGGCAACGCCCTCTTTGATGGTCTTGGGAGCGCTATCAACCAAGTCTTTGGCTTCTTTCAAGCCGAGACCGGTAATGGTACGAACTTCTTTAATAACGTTGATTTTGTTAGCGCCAGCCTCAGCGAGAACAACGTCAAATTCGTCTTTCTCTTCAGCGGCAGCGGCACCAGCGGCAGCACCACCGGCAGCAACAGCAACGGCAGCGGCAGCAGAAACGCCCCATTTTTCTTCCAACATTTTGGACAAGTCAGCAGCTTCCATAACGGTAAGAGCGGACAATTCATCTACTAATTTGGCTAAATCGGCCATTTTTTTTCTCCAATAAATAAATTAAACAGTTTTGTTATTCATCTTGCATTTTGTATTAATCAGAAAGAGAACTATTCTTTTTCTGAATAAGCCTTGGTAACTCTTGCCAACTGAGCAGCAGGAGCTTGCAACAAACCAATGATTTTGGCGCGCAGTTCTTCCAAAGAAGGAATGGTAGCCAATTTGTTGATATCGGCAACGGAGAGAACACCTGTTCCCATAGCACCGCCCATAACAATCAATTTCTCATTGTTTTTAGCAAATTCGACACAAGCTTTACAAGCTGAGATCGGATCATTGGCGAAAGCGATAGCAGTCGGCCCGGTGAAGAGATCAGCCAGGTTTTCAAACTTAGTGCCTTTGAGAGCAAGACGAGTAATCCGGTTTTTAGTAACTCTGAACCCAGCACCGGCTTTACGGATATTATTTCTCAACTCCGAAACTTCCTCAACGGTGAGGCCTTTGTAGTGAGAAACGACTACGATTTCGGCGTTTGAGAACAGCTCGTTCAGCTCGCTGAGCAGTTGTGCTTTTTCTTCGCGGTTCACTTGTTGTCTCCAAATTTTGCATAGCCCGAAAAATCGGAATATGCCATTTTAACAAATCCGCCAAGACTGTTTGATTGAGGAGGGAAGTTTTTCTCTCCCAAACTATTTGCCCTGACGGGACCTAACTGTCCAGGAGAAAAATTGATTAAAAAAATCTCACTTACTCCGTCTATGCTGGATATTTAAGGCCATAGGCCACCGGCAGTCTTGGACAGGTCGAACGGCACCAGCCATTCTTGTGGTTTGGTTAATAATATGTAAAACTCTAAAAGTCAAGCATTTTTTTACGAAAATAAAACAAAAGAGCTCCGTTTTTTCAAACGTATTTATTTTTATATAGGTCTGGCTCACTTTTCTAGCATAGCAAAAGACTTCTGCCATTCCTCTCCCAAAAAAACATAACCACACAC
>CALXVW010000012.1 GCA_944392185.1 uncultured Alphaproteobacteria bacterium | reverse complement strand
TCGCACACGGTGGGGCCTATGCGCGCGGCCAAGCGCTATCTTGATAATTTGAGAGCCAATGGCGATTTTGCCAAGGTCGCTCGTTTGGAGGTCACACTTTATGGTTCTTTGGCTCTAACCGGGCTTGGGCACGGCACCATCAAAGCCATTGTTTATGGTCTGATGGGGCTTGAGGCTGAGGCCATTGACCCCGAAAAACCCTACGTGGTGGCGGTAGAAAGAGATAATATCCTCCACTTGGGTCAAGAAAAAGCTATTCCTTTTGTAATTGCCAAGGATATCATCTTTGCCAAAGATACCTTTTTGCCCGAGCACTCCAACGGTATGAAATTTGCCGCTTTTGATGAGGCCGGCAAACCTTTATTGGAGGAAGTTTATTTCTCGGTTGGCGGCGGCACCATTGCCAGAAGAGACGAGGTCAACAAACGCATTGCCAGAGAGCCATATAATGTTCCGCACCAGTTTGACACCTGCCAAGAGCTTTTGGAAAGAGGCGAAAAACTCGGGCTTAGCATTTCTGATATGGTTTTGCAAAATGAGGTCTCTCTCCGTCCTGAAGCTGAAGTGAGGGCTTATATCTTAAAAATCTATCAGATTATGCAAAATTCCATTGAGCGCGGCATGAAAGCCCGAGGTATCTTACCGGGCGGGCTCGGCATCAAACGCAAAGCCGCCGAAATCTATGCCACCTTAGAGGAGAAATTCCGCCAAAACGATATGGACTCCCTCATGATTGTGGATTGGATTAATCTGTGGGGGTTTGCCGTGGCGGAGGAAAATGCTGCCGGAGGCCAAATTGTGACCGCACCGACCATGGGTTCTGCCGGAATCTTGCCTGCCGTTTTGCGCTACTATGAAAGATTTGCCGCCCATAAATCCCCTTTTGAGGTTGAAGACGGCATTGTCAAATTTCTTACCACGGCCTCGGCCATTTGTAGTCTTTATCGGACCAATGCCTCAATCTCCGGAGCTGAGGTTGGCTGCCAGGGCGAGGTCGGTGTGGCTTGCTCAATGGCGGCTGCCGGTTTGGCCGCAGCTATGGGCGGCTCCAACAAACAAATTGAAAATGCTGCGGAAATTGCTATGGAGCACAATCTTGGCCTTACCTGCGACCCTGTCAACGGTTTGGTGCAGGTGCCTTGTATTGAGCGCAATGCCATGGGTGCCGTCAAGGCTGTTAATGCAGCAAGGCTCGGTATGCGCGGGCATGGTGATCATCTGGTTAGCTTAGACAGTGTCATCCGCACCATGTATTCTACCGGCGTTGATATGAGTAATCGTTACAAGGAAACATCTTTGGGCGGTTTGGCCGTTAATGTCGCCAACTGCTAACTGCCGAAGCCGGCAGGGGCAAGACTTAGCTGTGAATCGCAAGACTAAAAAGCCGCTCCTCACAAAGCGGCTTTTTACGGCTTGCTGGCGCAAGTGCCATAAACAAACAAATACTGCCCTCTTGCACAAATTAATTGCATTTTAATTTTTCTGCTTTAATATCGGTTCCGCAGGGGCGAGTTGCGCCTGCGGAGTATCGAAACTCCTCATAGATAAGTATCCCCTTTGGGGAGCTGCCGATATAAGTGCATTCGTGCATCGAATAAGGCAGACTGTGTCTATGCAGTTTCGAACTCCCCTCCTTAAATTCATTTAAGGAGGTTTCTTTTTAATAAGAAGTTTGGGAGTTGAAACGATGAAAAATTTTTCTTTTTTACTGCGTAGTCAATTAGCCACACAACTTAGACAAATCAGGCTTGATAAAAATCTGCCCATCACCGATATTGCCTGCGGGTGCGATTTATCCGTTGCCAATATTGATGCTATTGAGCGCGGAGAGCCACTTTCTTTTAAGAAATATCTCCGCCTAATCCGATATTACGGAAAACAAATCCACATCCGATTGTTAGAATAGTTTAAGGATGCTCTGGCTGGCCGGGAAACACCCCACCAGGCGACGGCCTGGAGCGATTAGCAAGTTGTCACCCGCACCGCTCCCGTTGGTCGGGGTGCTGGCGCAAGTACCTCAACCAAATAATAACCTTTGTCTCTCAAAACAAATTAGGCATTCCTTGGTTATCATCATTAACTTGTGCCTTACTGAAAACTTATGATAACTTCAAAATATTTTTATTGAATGACTTCTGATACGGGTGTGCGCAAATTTGATTATTTACTTGCTATCATTCTTTAAAAATATAAAATTTAGGTAGATGAATTTGTCTCTTTTGCATAAGGAGGGAAAATGCTTTCTAAACTGTTTAAAGGTGAGCTTTCTTTGGCTGAAACCTTTTGGAAATTCGGCGTTTTAGGGCTCATCGTCCTGAACTTCGCCGTACGGATTTTTGGAAATTTGCTCAATGGACACCTACAAGGAAGAACTATTTACAACTTTTTCTTTCATCATTTTAACCCTATTACATCGTCAAAACTGAGTATTTTATGGACTTTGTGCTACGTTTCGAGCTTGTTGATCCTGGCTTTTTATTCTTGGAACATTATGTTGGCGGTTTGGCGCAGCGCCAAGTCTTATGAAAAAAGTCCAATCTTGGCTTTTTTGGCCAGAGCGGGAATTGTGTGTATGGTCTTTTTTGTTTGGAGCTCCGTTCTCTCAAAAGCTGTTATGTAAAAAAAAGGAATCTGATTATGCGTTTTATAGTTGTTACCCTAGCTCTGCTCGCTGTTGGCGCCTGCACGGTTGGCGACCTTCCGCCCGAAAGAGAGGCCATGTATGATGTAAACAAACCAGATTGCAATAAAAATCCCGAAAAATGTGTTCACGGATATCCTTGGTGATTTGATCAAAACCAAGACTATTTAATTTGATTCTTACTTATAGAAAAATCTATTAATTATTTGACATGTGCATAAAGATGTATTATCCTGAAAAATGAGGATTGAGGATGAGGAGTAATACCAATGCACAGGTCTGTTTACTGTGGAATTGTGTTGTGCATTTTATGCTGTGTCGCGGTATCTGAAGCGGCAGCAAAGGTTTGGTTGCTGCCCGATTATCAACAAAAGCAACTCTTTTCTCACAGAGTAAACACAAATGCTCAAAACCAAACAAATAAGCCTCAAGATTTAACTTGCCATACATACGGTTTGATGTCTGCTTCCGAAGTCGGGGCGGGTATGATTTGCGAAGTAAAACGACAAATTCTGCATCAAATATGCTATGGCGATTGCGCCTGCCCTCCTGCTTATAATAAAACATCAGATTCTTGTCTGGCTGAAGGGAAGATTCCAAGCGGCCCTTCTTGTGATGGAAAATATTATACTTCTTGTGTTTGTGACACCAGCGAATACCCTTACACATCGTCTTCTTGTTCCCATAGATTAGGCGGAATCTCGTGTTCCGATGATAACGGAATCCATTATACCGAATGTGTAGATCTCGGTGGTAGTCGTATAATTAAAAAAAAAGAATTGCTATCACATATTTATTACATTCAATATACTATAATTTGTGAGCTTGCTAGCTCTTGTACT
>CALXVW010000011.1 GCA_944392185.1 uncultured Alphaproteobacteria bacterium | reverse complement strand
TTAATGATGCTGGGATTGGATGTGCAAAATATGATGGGCCCAACCAAGAGTGGGTGTTTGTAAAAGATTATATTCAGAAAATTCAATTTGATGATTATGACCGACTTGTGCAACTTTGTGATGCTTTGGCTACTCCAAAAGGTTTTTGTATTGCTGAGAGAAGATTGGTCGATGTTACTTTGCGCTACGGTATCTTGCCACATATGGTGGAAAAATGGAAAAAGCTTTTCGAGATAAAAGCCTATTTTGATAACAAATGCGGGCAAAGCATTTACAAACTCTTACCGGGGATTGAAAGCAATTTAGAATGAGAAAGTTAAGAATTGCCATTATCGGATGCAAAAATATGGGGTGCAAACACCTCAACGTCCTGCGTGATTGCTTTGCCGATAAAATCAAAATTGCAGGAATTCTTAACTCTACTCCACAATCTACTCTAAAAGCCGCTCAAGAGCTTGATGTTCCTGCCTTGGAAAGTTTGGAAAAAATAAGTAAACGACGTGTCGATGCCGCCATAATCTCAACTCCCACAGAAAACCATTTTGAAACCGCCAAACTTCTTATTCAGAAACACATTCCCTTGCTGGTGGAAAAACCTTTTGCCTGTGATGAGGTCCAGTGTTTTGAGCTTATCAAACTGGCTCAAAAACATAAAACACCAATTTTGGTCGGACATACGGAAAACTATAATCCCGCAGTTACTTTGCTTAAAAAACTTTTGGATGCGCCTCTTAAATCCATTGCCGGCATTCGAACCTCTCAAAATGGCGGCGTGAAGAAAACACACATCATCTCAGAGCTGATGATTCATGATTTGGCCATTATCACTTCCCTTCTGCCCGGCTCTTGGGTTAAGGCTTTGATTGATAAAAAACCTGAATACCGCTGGGATGAGCATGCCATTATAGAGCTGATGTATGAGTGCGGAACAATTGTTAAACTCGAGGCTCTCCGCCACAGTGATTGCGCCATCAACCGCAAAATGAGGCTGATTGATGCAAAAAATAACATCTGGCAGATAGATTTTCTTGAGCGCCGTTTATCTAAAAATGGTGAAGTTTTATGCGAAGGGGGTAATTCTCTGGCCTTGGAGCTTGAAGATTTTATAAACATGGCAACCCTGGGCACGCCCCCTGCCATTGCCCCGGAAGAGGCCAAAATCATCGTTGGCTTCTGCAATGAACTTGAGGCTCAGTGTGACTAAAACAACTTTTTTATAAAAAATTTTGCGGCGGTCTTGCATCGCCGTTTTTTCGTCCCTATATAAGCAAGTAGAAAAGTTGAATTTTGTTCATTTATAAAACAAAGGATGTGAAAATCATGAGCAATAAAGTTATTGGTATTGACCTTGGTACAACAAACTCTTGCTTTGCCGTTATGGAAGGCAGCGAGCCTAAAGTTCTGGAAAACTCCGAGGGTGCGCGCACAACCCCTTCTATGGTTGCTTTTACGGATACTGAGCGTTTGGTCGGTTTTCCGGCAAAACGCCAAGCAGTTACAAACCCCGAAAACACGTTGTTTGCTATCAAACGTTTAATCGGACGTCGTTATGATTCTCCGGAAGTTGCCAAAGATAAGTCTCTGGTTCCGTTCAAGATTATCGACGGCGACAATGGCGATGCTTGGGTTGAAGTTAAGGGCCAAAAATATGCTCCGTCTCAGATCTCTGCTATCGTCTTGCAGAAGATTAAGGAATATGCCGAGAGCTATTTGGGTGAAAAAGTTGAAAAAGCCGTCATCACCGTTCCGGCTTATTTTAACGACTCTCAACGTCAGGCCACAAAAGATGCCGGAAAAATCGCCGGATTAGAGGTTTTGCGTATCATCAACGAGCCGACCGCCGCTGCTTTGGCCTATGGTATGGACAAGAAAGCAAACGGCACCATCGCGGTTTATGACCTTGGCGGTGGTACTTTTGATATTTCTATTTTGGAAATCGGTGACGGCGTTTTTGAAGTTAAATCTACAAACGGTAACACCTTCCTCGGCGGTGAGGACTTTGACCAACGCTTGGTTACCTACCTGACTGATGAATTCAAAAAAGAATCCGGCATTGATCTGAAAAATGACCGTTTGGCTTTGCAACGTTTGAAAGAAGCTGCCGAAAAAGCTAAAATCGAGTTGTCTTCAACCACACAGACAGAAATCAACCTGCCGTTTATTACCGCAGACCAGACCGGCCCGAAGCACTTAAATATCAAGTTAACCCGTGCAAAACTTGAATCTTTGGTTGAAGATCTTATCGACCAGACCGTTGAACCTTGCAAAAAGGCAATGGCTGATGCCGGCGTTTCTCCTTCTGATATCAGCGAGGTTATCTTGGTCGGTGGTATGACTCGTATGCCGAAAGTTCAGGAAAAAGTTAAGGAAATCTTCGGCAAAGAGCCCCACAAAGGTGTTAACCCCGATGAGGTTGTTGCTGTCGGTGCCGCTATTCAAGGCGGTGTCTTGATGGGTGATGTTAAAGATGTTTTGCTGCTTGATGTTACCCCGTTGTCTTTGGGTATTGAGACTTTGGGCGGTGTATTTACTCGTTTGATTGACCGCAACACCACTATCCCAACCCGCAAATCTCAGGTATTCTCAACCGCAGAAGACGGGCAAACAGCCGTTACCATTCGCGTCTTCCAGGGTGAGCGTGAGATGGCTGCCGACAACAAACTCTTAGGTCAGTTTGATTTGGTTGGAATTCCGCCTGCACCGCGTGGTATGCCGCAAATTGAGGTAACTTTTGATATTGATGCCAACGGTATTGTTAACGTCTCTGCTAAAGATAAAGCTACCAACAAAGAGCAGGCTATTCGTATTCAGGCCAGCGGCGGTTTGTCTGATGCCGATATTGAAAAGATGGTAAAAGACGCTGAAGCCAATGCCGAAGCCGATAAGAAGAAGAAAGAGTTGGTTGAAGCTAAAAACCAGGGAGAATCTTTGGTTCACTCAACAGAAAAAACTTTGAAAGAGCACGGAGATAAGATCTCTGCAGCCGAGAAATCTCAGATTGAAAATGAGATTAAGGCTCTCAAAACTGCTCTGGAAGCTGAAGACCTCTCTGTCATCAAAGAAAAGACCGAGAGCTTGATGCAAGCTTCCATGAAACTCGGTGAGGCTATGTATAAGGCTCAGGCTGAGGCTGCCCAAGCCGGTGCTGCTCAAGGCGCCGACACGGGAGCTCAGGCCGGGGCAGAACAAGCTGCCGGTGATGACAAAGTTGTTGATGCCGACTTTGAAGAGGTTAAATAATCAGTTTCATCTGATATATCTCAAACAAAAAGGAGCTGTTTTCACAGCTCCTTTTTTTGTAGGTTGTCTTAAAAAAGTGCAGCCCTGACATCCTCTAGGTTGAGAGGATGTTCATGTCCCATCATTTGGTCATGGCGCTTGGGGCCTTCCCAAACCCAGAGATTTCTCCCGGCTTCAACATAGAGATACTCTGTTGGATAAGCTCGGCCGCCGAGAGCTTCTGCAAGCTTTTTGGCGTGCTCCTCGCTACCAACAAAGTAGGAGGTGTCCATGTCCATCTGCTCATAGTCAAGTCCTATCTTCTTTGAATTATAGTAGACCTGAGAACGCAGAACGCAGGCTCCGCCATCATAAACGAAAAACACAGAGCCAATATTTTCGACCTTGCTTCCGGGATTGCCCTCTTCGATACCTTTCTTAATCTGAGCCAAAAGCTCCTTTTTCTGTTCTAGTTTCATAATCCTTATGTTTTAGAGATTTACAATAATATTTTTCAATACCTTAAAGACTATCATATTTCTAAAGATTCATCAAGAGCAAAAAAATCCCCGCTTTTGCCTCTTCGGCGGGGATTTTTTGGCTTTATTTACTCCTTACTTTTGCCAAAGATTCTACTAAAGAATCCTGACTTTCCTGCATTTGTTGTTTGCTCTGAAGTTTTTTCTTTTTTACTTGCAGAGCTTTCTTTTTCTGCAGAAGTTTCTGTTGAGCCTTTTTCTTGTTTGTTGATTACGTGTTTTCCATCAACTCTTTCAACTTTCTGCTCTTTTTTGACTTTACCATTGCTGCCCATGATTGGGTTCAGAATCATTTTTTTAGCAGCCCCTTTCCATCTGTCAAACATAACTGTAAAAGGTATAAAATTATGCTGTTCTACCTGCGTATACTGGTCAATTCTTTCATAATGGGCTTGCTCCGGAATAACAGTGACCTGTTTAGGAGAATCAAAGTTTGCGTAGGTCGTGTAAACTTTTCCCTTTCCCGGTTCTGCATGTCTGTATTCCCCGTTGGCATCTTTGACGGCATTGGGACCAAGATGATGATCTGTTTGGACAGGTGCATTATCTACATGCCCCACCTCTCCGGTGGCACTAACACAGTTGTCTAACAAAGCTATCGTCTTCATTACTTCCGGGGTTAGCTTATCAACCTGTATGTTGCCATCTGCATCTGTAATCCCGGCAACGGCTGCAACTGCCTCTTGCGGAATTCCGTTTGTGGTACACCACCCGCTGCCCATGGAGTGATGTTGCCCTCCTGCTCTGATATCATCACCACCTTGAACATGGAGCATATTGCTGTCTAAATCAGCGTTAATCATTTGTGCTCCGCAATGGCCAGCCACTAACAAAGCTCTGTATGGGTCAACGGCCTGATCCGGGTGTTCAGCGTTCCAAGCATTTATTGTGTCTTTGATAGCGGAAATATTATTATCTAACAAATCAGGATCATCTCTAGTCCATCCTTCAAGGGTTTTTTGTGCATATTCAACAGCACCCTCTTTATAGCTTACTTGGTAACTTTCTTCTTGATCTATTACCTTAAAACCATTCGGGTCTTCAGCTGAGGTTTCAACCCTGACTCGACCGTCTGCCGCTAAATTTTCGGCACTCTCATGCTGTAAACCTGCTCCTTCTTCTGCTGATAAACTATCTTTTATAACT
>CALXVW010000010.1 GCA_944392185.1 uncultured Alphaproteobacteria bacterium | reverse complement strand
GATTACTGGCAGTAATCAGATGAAAAAGAATATAAAAAGGATAAATTTTACGATGTTAAAGAGAACAAAGATTGCACAATTACTGGCTTCAGAGCATCCGATTGCCGAGGTCTTGGTCAAAGGTTGGGTTAGAACCCGCCGCGATGCGAAAGATTTTTCATTTATTGAAGTAAACGATGGCTCTTGCCTCAAAAATATTCAGATTATTGCCAATAATACCCTCAATAATTATGAGGAAGTCAAAAAACTGACCACCGGTTCTTCGGTAGCGGTCAAAGGCGCATTGGTTGAATCCAAAGGCGGCAACCAAAAGTTTGAGGTTGTAGCTAGTGATGTTGAAATTTACAGCCTTGCACCGGATGATTTTCCCTTGCAAAAGAAAAAACACACCGATGAATATTTGCGCACCATTGCTCATTTGCGTCCGCGTACCAATAAGTATGGTGCGGCATTTAGGGTTCGTTCAGAGCTTTCTTATGCCATTCATAAATTTTTCAACGAGCGTGGTTTTCGTTATGTCCATACACCGATTATTACGGCTTCCGACTGTGAGGGTGCCGGGGAGATGTTTCAGGTAACCACTCTTGATATCAACAACCCGCCACGCACCAAAGACGGCAAAGTTGACTATAGCCAAGATTTCTTCGGCAAAGAAGCCAGATTGACGGTTTCAGGTCAATTAAACGGCGAGATGTATGCCTGCGCGTTGGGCGATATTTATACTTTTGGACCCACCTTCAGAGCCGAGAACTCCAACACCACCCGCCATGCGGCCGAGTTCTGGATGATAGAGCCCGAGATGGCTTTTGCCGACATTCATGATGATATGGATTTGGCAGAAGACATGGTCAAGTTCTGTATCCGCTATGTAATGAACACTTGTGCCGATGATTTGGCTTTGTTTGATAAATATGTGGAGCCGGGTTTGTTGGATAAATTGAATAATATTTTAGATAATGGTTTTGCCCGCATTACCTATGCCGAGGCCATAGATATTATGCAAAAATCCGGTCATAAGTTTGAGTATAAGCCCGAATTTGGTATTGATATGCAAACCGAGCATGAGCGCTTTTTGGCGGAACAACACTTCAAACGTCCGGTGATTGTGAGAGATTATCCAAAAGAGATAAAAGCCTTCTATATGCGCCTAAACGATGACGGCAGAACCGTTGCCGCAATGGATGTTTTGGTTCCCGGCATCGGCGAGCTGATAGGCGGTTCTCAGCGTGAGGAGCGTTATGATGTTTTGGTAAAACGCATCAGAGAAAACGGTATGCATGAAGATGATTACGAGTGGTATTTAGATTCGCGCCGTTATGGCTCTGTCCCGCATGCCGGATTCGGCCTCGGATTTGAGCGTATGATGATGCTCCTTACCGGTATCGGCAATATTCGTGATGTCATTCCGTTTCCGCGAACCCCGAAATCTGTTAATTTCTAAGGAGAAATAAAATGCACTTGGCTGTTCTTTTGTCGGTTATGAGTTTACTGAGCTTTTCTGCTTTTGCGCAAACCCCGGCAGAAGAACAGACTGGGGCAGAAATCAGCTACGATGACTTTGGGATACCTGAGCAAACGGTAAAAGTCATTGAGCCGGTTGAGGGCGAGAAAGTAAAAGAGGTAAAAACGTTTCCCTCTTGTAATGACAGCGGCTTAATTACCAAGGTAAGGCAAGAGCTTTCTATAGATTCTGCCGAAGTAAAAGAAGAAAGTATTTCTGAAAGAAGATTGAGAATTTTGGCCTTAAAAAACACGGAGAATTTTACCCCGATAGAGGTAGCGTCTTTTAGACCGGAGGAAAACTATGAGTTGGCCAACATATTAATCACTGCCAAAGTTAATGAAGGGTTGACGAATGAAGATTTTTGTATTTGTGTCAGCGACAATCCGATTTTAAACCGCCGTATTTTTTTACTTCTGCAAGAAGACGGAGATAATTTCAAGGTTAGTATCGTTAATTATCGCCCGGGAAAGGTAACCTCTTTTAATTATAAAAAATAGTATAAAGGCTATTGCAATTTTCATCAAAAAAGACTAATATCATTTCTTGCTCCGGAAAGTTTTTTGGAGGCTTTTTGCTTATAAAACAAGCAATGAAAAGGGGTAGAAGTCATATATGAGCAACGGTTCTGAACTGGTCATAAAAACATCATCTAATCTGCCGGTACCATTTAGTGATAACAGTCTGGTTTCCTACATGGAGCAGATTAAGAAATTTCCGGTTTTAAGTGAAGAACAAGAGCAAAAGCTGGTGACGGATTTTCAAGAAAAAGGAGATATGTCGGCGGCTCAAATTTTGGTTACCTCACATTTGCGTTTGGCGGCCAAGATTGCGTTTGCTTATCGTCACTACGGCCTGCCTTTGGCAGATATTATCTCAGAGGCCAACATCGGTTTGATGCAGGCTGTCAAGAAGTTTGATCTTTCCAAAAAAGTACGTTTGGCAACCTATGCCATGTGGTGGATAAAAGCGGCGATTAATGATTACATTTTGCGTTCTTGGTCGTTGGTTAAGATAGGCACCCGTGCCGCGCAGAAAAAACTTTTTTATAACCTTTCAAGAATTAAAGCACGTTTAGGTTTGTATGAGAACAAGGAGCTTGAGCCCGAAACGGTAAAAACAATAGCCAAAGAGCTGGTTGTGAGCGAGGATGAGGTAAAAGAGATGAACAGCCGCTTAAGCGGGGATAAATCTCTAAACGTTGCCGTCTCCGATGATGATGAAGATGAGCAGATAGACTTTTTGGTAGATAAGAGCCAAAACATTGAAGAGAATTTGGCGCGCCGTCAAGAGGTCTCATACAAGGCCAAGATTTTGCAAAGCTGTCTGGAAAAATTGAGCGAGCGAGAACAATACATCATCAAAAATCGGATGCTGACGGATTCGCCGATTACTTTGGAAGATTTGGGAGCCAAATTCAATGTTAGTCGGGAGCGGATTCGCCAGATAGAAAAAAGCGCTTTTGATAAGCTGAAAGCTTTGGTTTTGGTTGCAATTAAAGCAAAAAAGTGATATACTTATAGAAACAAGAGGGAAGACAGATGGTAAGCAAAGAAAAAAATAACAAGCAAGAAAATAATTCCGGCCCCAAGACAGAAAAGTGTTGGGACTATAAAAGCTTTTCTGCTCGGATGTCTGCCCGTTTGGAAAAAGTCCGTCATATGTTGCATGGAGAGGAAGGTGCGCCGTCCTTTCAGAAAGATAAAGAACTTTATCATGCTTAAAAATCTCACCTGCATTAGGCAGGTGTTTTTGTGTTAGAAAAATAGATGAGACAATCAACAAATTTAATAATTGAGAATGCCCTGCAAGAACTAAAAGCGGCAGGAGTTGAATCAAGCGGTTATGAAATAAGGTTGCTTTTAGAAGAAGCCTTGGGCGTTGAGGCATCCTCTTTGGTATATGGTACTATTGACTTTAGCGAAGATGAAGAGAAGCAATTTGCAAAATTTTTAGAAAAGCGCAAACGGCATATACCGACAGATAAGATATTGGGGCGCAGGGGATTTTACAAATATGATTTTAAGGTAAGTGAAGATGTTCTAACCCCGCGTCCGGATACGGAGATTTTGGTTGAAGCAGCCATAGAAAAGATAAAACAAGAAGGAAAAGAAGAAGGAAAAATTTTGGAGCTGGGTGTCGGATCCGGCTGTATTATTTGCAGTGTTTTAGCAGAATTTCCGGCTCTTAACGGGGTAGGAATTGATATTTCAGCAAAAGCACTTGATGTGGCAAAAGAAAATGCAAAAAGGCTAGGTGTTGACGGCCGGGTAGATTTTCGTTTAGGAGATTGGTTTGCCAAAGATTTTTTATCTTCAGCGGGAGCAGGGTATGATGTGCTTTTATCAAACCCGCCTTATATTAAGAGTAAGGAGATAGATACTCTTGATGCAGAGGTTAAGAATTATGATCCCATGATAGCTTTAGACGGAGGTCCGGATGGATTGGAAAGTTATTTTCAAATAGCCAAGCTAGCGCCGAGTTTGGTAAAAAACGGTGGGTATGTTTTTTTAGAAGTCGGCGAAGATCAAGCAAGAGAGGTCGGACAAATATTCAATAAGGCGGGTTTTATAACAGAGGAGATAAAAAAAGATTTCTCTTTAATTGAAAGATGTGTAATCTTAAAAAAATGAGTTGCAAATGAAAAATTATTATGTAATATGACAAATGTTTTTAGCGACATTGTTTTTTTAGTCGCCTTTTATTTCAGCAAAAACAAAAATTGTTTTTTTATTAATCCGTCCCGTATTTAGTCGGGGCAATATGCGTGGTAAAGTTTTATGAAAAAAAATAATAAATTTCGTTCAAATAATAATTACAACAATAATAATCAAATTTTTTCTTTGAATTATAAATTTGACAGTATAAGTTCAGCCGGCAAGATCAGCGGTACGGCCCTTGATTTGATTAAGAGATATAATGAATTGGCCAAAGAGGCACAAGGCAACGGCGATTATATTGAGGCAGAAACCTTCCGTCAATATGCAGAGCATTATCGCAAGATAGTAACAGAGATTAATGAGCGTAAGAACCAGCGTCAAGGCAGAGAAGAAAATATACAGGCAAATTCTGCAGAAGTATCGTCGGTTTCAGAGAAAGAACAGCCTGTAGCAGAAAAAGAGCAGGTACTAGAGGCTGAAAACATAAAACCGGAGACAAGCTCAGAACAAGTTTTGGAAGCATCTCCACAACAAGAAACCCCAGTTGTAAGAAAACGTTCTTTTAAGGTTATAGAGATAAATGCTGCCGATGCGGAAAAGCCAGTATCTCAAAGTTCTCGTCCGCATAGCCGCGGGCGCAAGCCAAGAGTAGAGGTGGCAGCATTATAAAAAAATAACTAGGATATCAGCGAAGGTCAGAAAATGTTTTTTATTGCATTCTTTATTGTTGCCGCAGCCTGTTCAGCCATCACGATTAAAACACTGGTTGGTTATAGTGATATTAAGTTGGTTGGAAAAGCGCTGATTTCCGGAGTTATTCTAGTCGGTTGGTTTGCACCTTTAATTATATCTGTTTTAAAACATGCAACATGGCTTCCGTCAAAGGTTTTTGCGGTTATATCATTTGGCGGTTACACACTTTTGGGTTTTGCTTTTATAATTTTTTGCCTATTGATGCTGCGAGACATTACTTGGTATGGAGTATATGGAATTGCTCGTTTTATGGGAGTTGATAATTGGTCAATCAATCCTAAAAACATCAGTGTGTTAAGCTATGCAAATATGATAGTTGTGGTTTTATCCTTTGTGATAGGAGGGTATGCATTATATGAAGGAGTAAAAATTCCTGAAGTTAATAATATTACGATTTCAACGTCGTTGATTAGCCGGAATTTGCGTTTGGTGCATTTATCAGATTTGCATATAGACAGGACCACACCGCTCAGCAGAATACGCAAAATTATTGATAAAGTAGAAAGCCTTGCACCCGATGTCATATTGATAACCGGGGATTTGATAGATGATGATTCGACGGTATTGGATGATAAACTTGAAGTCCTAAAGGGCTTAAGTGCACCATATGGGGTTTATGTATCGATAGGTAATCACGAATTATATAATGGCTTATATCCGTGGATGTATAAGTATGAAAAAATGGGTTTCAAGGTATTGTTTAACCAAGGGGAGACGGTAGCCCATGAGATATTCATTGCCGGTGTTCCGGATGCTCACACGGCAAATTTCCACCCAAATTTCAACATTAATCTGACACGTTCACTGGAAGGAAGCCAGCAGAAGCAATTTAGGATTTTGATGTCGCATAATCCTGAAGTAGCAAATTCGATCAGTAGATATAACTATCAGCTGGTTTTATCAGGGCATACGCATGGCGGACAGATATTTCCGTTCCATATTTTTGTAAAAAAAGCTAATCAGTATTTGAGCGGAGACTATAAAGTCAATGACATTGATTTGCATGTATCCCCGGGTGCAGGAACTTGGGGGCCGAGCATGCGTTTGTTTGCCCCATCAGAGATTGCGGTCATAGATTTAATAAAAAAATAGTGAGCATGGCTTGATTTTGTATGGGTGTATCTCCTATATTAAAAGAAGAAGGGAGATACAATTATGGATTTTGAAAAACTTACAGCCAAATCAAAAGACGTACTGGAGGAAGTGATAAAACTGGCAGCAGCTAACAAAAACCAGTACATCACGCCCTTGCACTTGTTAAAAATTCTGTTAGATGACAAAAACGAGGTCATCTATAACCTGCTTGAAAAATCAGGCGGCAGGGTAGAAGAAATCAAAAGAAAACTAGAGCAAGCTTTTGCCAAACTTCCGCAAGTGGCGGGAGCTTCCGTGCAGGCGCTGATGAGCCAAGAGTTCACCACCGTTATGATGGAAGCGGAGAAATTGGCAGATAAAGCCAACGATAAATACGTGACCATAGAGCGCTTGCTGCAGGCCTTGAGCGTGACAGCCGGCAATGAGGCTTATGATATTTTGACCTCAAGCGGTGTTAAGGCCACGGAGTTGAATCAGGCGATTAATGTTTATAGAAAAGGGCGCTTGGCCGATAGTGAGACGGCAGAGGATAATTTTGAGGCCCTAAAGAAATTTACCATAGACATTAC
>CALXVW010000009.1 GCA_944392185.1 uncultured Alphaproteobacteria bacterium | reverse complement strand
GCAAAAGTTATCCACAGGGCTTGACAAACGAGGAGAAAAGTTATACAAAAAACGTATACTAGAATTCGTATATCCTTTCGGGGAAAAGTTTTAATTTACCGGTGCCGGTGTTGAAGGCACCGGTTTTTTTATGCCGAATTTATCGGCAGGGGGAGATTGAGAAAGAAGGGAAAGAATAATGACAACAAAAGCCGGAAGAAATAAGGTAATGGGAGGGAGCGTCGAAAAGTCTGACGCGATGATGGTCAACAAGAGAGAAAAAGGCAGCCCAAGGAAAATAAAAAAATCTGCCTCCAGGGAAGCAAAGAGCATCATTGGGGAAGTCATTTCTTCCGGCCGCAAAGCACCAAAAAAACGAGCTAAAAAATCTGTTGAGCCAAAAGCAGGGGAGCTAAAGATAGAAATAGCCGAGATTTTCAAGCCATTGCTGAGCGAGGCCTGGAGAGTAAAGTTTTATTATGGAGGCAGAGGCGGCGGTAAATCTTATGCCTTTGCAGACAGCTTGCTTCTTTTAGGGCGGCAAAAAAAATTGTTTATAGCCTGCCTGCGGGAGATCCAAGACAGCATCAAAGATTCGGTCTACAAATTACTGTGTGATAGAATTTCTGCTTGGGGGTTAAACGATTATAAGATTTATGAAAACAGAATAGAAAACAAAGTAACCGGCTCGCGCTTTATCTTTAGAGGCCTAAGAGATCAAGATATAAACAATATTAAATCTTTGGAAGGTGTGGATATTGCTTGGATAGAAGAAGCGCACACCATCACCAAAAAATCTTGGAACATTCTAAGTCCGACCATTCGCAAAAACGGCTCAGAGATTTGGATATCCATGAACCGGGAAGAAGAGAATGATCCTTTATGGGTGTTGGTGGGCAGCAAACCAGATGAGCGAACTTTGGTACGCAAAGTGAATTATTATGATAACCCGTTTTGTCCGGAGGAGCTTAAGCTTCAGGCCGAAAAATGCAAGCGTGAAAGCCCCGAGGACTATGAGCACATCTGGCTTGGCGAGCCGATAAGACAGGGCAATTATAAGCTGATATCCTCTCAAAGAGTTAAGGAGGCCTTTGTAAAAAAGATGGATTCTTCAACTTCGCCTTTGGTGATTGGGCTGGATATTGCCCGCTTTGGCGATGACAAGACCTCGTTTTGTTTCAGACGCGGGCGTTGGTGTATGAAATTTGAGACTTATAAGAAACTGGATAATGTGGAAGTTGCCAATGTCACCACCAATTTCATCCGCCAATATCAGCCCTATCGAATATTTATGGATGTCGGCGGGCAAGGCGCCGGTGTGTATGATATCTTAAAAGACCGAGGTTATGGTGAGATTATCCGGGGTGTCTATTTTGGGGAGAAAGCCCTAAACGACGAGCGTTATTATAACCGCCGTGCCGAGATGTGGGATGAGATAAGACACTGGCTGGACCAAAAGCCACCGGTGGAGCTGCCGCAAGATGAAGAACTTTTGGATGATTTGACTTCCATCAATAAAAAATATGACCAAAGAGGCCGCCTGCGCCTAGAGGAAAAAGATGAGTTGAAAAAACGCTTGGGCCGCTCTCCCGACAAGGGCGATGCCTTGGCTCTGACCTTTGCCGAGCCGGTATATGACACCGGCCAACCGAGATTATACGGCAATGGGCAGGTGACATTTGAAGATTTATTTAAAGCACAATCAAGGAGTGTTGAATGGTAAAAGCAGTAATGGACCGAGTTTTTATTCGGCTTGATGCAAAAGAAACCGCCACCAGGGGCGGTATTATTTTAACCGATGATCATGATTATGAGCGCACCATCGGCGTGGTCGAGAGTGTGGGCCCAAGCGTCAAAAGCGTCAAGGTTGGGGACAGAGTTTTGTTTCACGTTTTTGATGAGCTTCCCTCTTATGATCCTGATGTTGTTGTCGTGCGTGAGAATTCTTTACTAGGAGTATTTGAAAATGACTAAACAGCAAGAAGTTGAGAAATGGCTGAAAAAAATTTCCGTCGCGGAAAAAAAGTATAATGATTATTACGAGCTGATAAAAGAGACCAGAGAGTTTTATAAAGACAACAGGGGCATGAGCCGCAGAGACGGACACTATAATATTTTTTGGTCAACGGTTGAAACACTCAAGCCCTTTCTCTATTTCAAACAACCCAAACCATATATTGAGCGCGGCAACAAATCTGCCAACAAGGCGGAGAAACTTGCCTGCGATATTTTGACCAAAGCGCTTGAGTGGGATTTGCAGCAATTTGATTTTGACAGCATCATAAAATATGCGCGCAATGACTTTTTAATCAGCGGTTGCGGCATTATCTGGGAGAGATATCAGCCGGAGTTCAAACAAATTCCGGCCGCCTTTGTGCCGGATAAAAGCATCGAGGTAAAAAGCTCTGAAAAAGTCATTTCCGAATATGTTAACCCGGAGCATTTTTTGGCAGATTGCGACCAAGTCGGCATTTGGGAAGATGTGAGTTGGATTGCCCGCAAGATTTTCATGACCAAACAAGAGGCCATAGATATTTTCGGAGAGGCCGCTTGTATCAATCTGGTGGAGGCAAATGAGAAAGACTATGAGAACAAAGAAGTTTGCATCTACGAGGTCTGGGACAAACCAAGCCGCAAGGTTTATTGGCTGGCCAAAGAAAAAACGGATGACTTTTTGAAAGTCGCGGAAAATCCTTTGCGCGTGAGCGGATTCTTTCCATGCCCAAAACCGATTTTTGCCACCCTGACCAACGACAGCATTATCCCTGTTCCGGACTATTGTCTGATAAAAGAATTGCTAAGTGAGCTCAACGGTATAAATACCAGAATGCGCCTGACCATGCAGGCCTTAAAAGTGAGCGGTGCTTATGATAATTCTTTTCCGGAATTGGCTAGTATTTTGAACAAGGATGTTACTTTGGTTGCCGCCAAAGATTTTCAAAGATTGAAAGATGCCGGCGGCTTGAAGGGAATTTTGGATTTTGTTCCCATTGAGCAATATATCACGGCCCTAGAGCAGTTATCCGCTCGCCGCCAAGATGTCATTACTCAGATTTATGAAGTCACCGGAGTTTCAGACATCATGCGCGGCAGTGCCAACAGCAGTGAGACCGCAACCGCCGTTACCAAAAAGACCAATTTTGGTACCTTGCGCAATCAAGACCGCCAAAATGATATGCAACGCTTTATCAAAGATTTGTTTGCCATCAAGGCAGAAATTATTTGTGAGCAGTTTTCAGCTCAGACATTGCTTGCCTTTCTTCCGGCAGAAAGCCGTGGAACACCGGAGGCTTTGGCCGCGGTTGCTTTGCTCAAAGATGAGAAAATGCGAGGCATGTGCCTGGATATTGAAAACGACAATGTTTTCAATGCCGATGAAGAGGCTCAAAAGATTTTAGAAGGCATCAAATCCATCAACGAGTTGGTCGGAGCGGCGTTGCCAAACGTGAGCCAACAGCCGTTGTTGCTGCCGCTATACAAGAGCATGATAGAAGCGGTTTGTGCGGCTCTGCCGAAAGCACGTCCGTTTGAGGCAGTGATAGAGAAAGTGTTTAACGATGTTGCCGCCGAGCTCTCCAAGCCAGAACAGCCTCAGCCGAATCAGCAGTTGCAAATAGAGCAAGATAAATTGGCCATAGAAAGAGAGAAGAATCAGCTAAAATCAAGAGAGCTTGATATCAAGGCCAAGAGCGAGGAAGCCAAGTTGCGGCTGACCGAGCAAGAGATGAGATTGCAAAGCGGTCTAAAAGTTCAGCAGCTCTCAGATGAAAGGAAGAAACAGGCAGACAAAAGCGAACCGGTTGTGATTCATGAGAAAGAGCCGTTGCCGGTACCGTCCAAGAAAGTAGATACCAACATCAGCACCGGCCTTGTCAAAGGATTTTAGGAGCAAAGCCAATGACCATCAAAAAGAGCAAATTAACTTTTGAGGATATATTAGAAGAGTTGGAAGAGGCCAGAAAGTTGGCGGTTCAGAATGAATCGCCGACAGCGGCCATTTCAGCCTCATTGGGCAAGGCAAAGGTTTTGGCGCTGATAAATGATAAAGCGTCGGCAAAACCGAGCACGGAAGACGCCTACAAACAAATTTTGGTTGAATTTATTTAGAGCGTATCGGCGTTTTTTATAAAACGCCGACTAAAATAGCAAAGGATAAAAAATGGGAATATATACTAATTCATTCGGAGAAACACCCGAAGAACAAGAAAAACGTCGCCAGCATTTATATCAAGTATACGATGCATCAGTTAAGAAAAACGAGCAACAGACAGCTTATAAAGATACCCCTCAAGATCAAATGATACGGGAAACAAATAATAATGAAATAGGGAGTAAAAGTATACAACATAACAATAACTCAGCATTAAAAGAAAACACTACAAACAACATCCATAATTTTGCCTCTCAAATAAAAAACGCAACAGAGGCTATGAGTAATGAATATTTTTTGATGCATAAGCATAATTATAAAAACTTAGATGATTATTATCATTGTAAGGCTAATTATAATGCGACGAAACAAGGAGTTTTTGGAAAAGCAACTTCTCATATTTTAGGCACGGGAAAGGAAGTTGTTGACTTAGTACGAAATACAACATATAAAAGAATGCCAATACAAAATGCCATTAAAGACATGAACCATGATTTAAATATTAATCAAATAGGTAGAAATAGAGCTGATAAAAATATTGGTATTTCTGCCCAAGATGCGTGTGCGGATTTTAGATGGAAAAATCCTAAATTACCAGAGGAATATTGGTGAATATGATATCAATAAGAAAAATTCTGAACATCATAGTTGTTATATTTCTGATAACTATCATGGTAACTCCGTTGTTGGGAGTTCTGTATATCTTTTTTAATGATAAAGGAGCCTGTTTGGAAACAGGAGGTGTTTGGGATGAAGAAGAAGGCCGTTGCCGACAAGATTGTTTGGTTTGGAACAAAAAATTCGGATGCATTGAATTAACAGCAGAACAAGTCAAAAAAATGGAAAGTTGTCGTTCAATAAATAAACATTGCCTTTCAATTGATGACTTTTTTGTTATTTGTCAAAACAACAACAAAGCTTGGAATTTAGATAACAAAAGTTGTCGTTTTGAGTTTGAAATATCTGAGTGTGGAAAGCTTTCAGGACATTGGCAATACCCTTCTTTATGTAAAGAGTAGTAACATAATAAAGCATCAAACAAAGAGAGCATATCGGCGTTTTTTATAAAACGCCGATATTTTTATGCGGAGAATCAGATGTATTTCACCAAAGAGTGGACGGACAGCTTGCTGCTGCCAGATGGCTCGGTTGTTTCATCAAACGCCGGGCTTGACAGATATTTGCGGGACAACGATTTGTCCCTCTCACAAGATTATTCCGAGGCCTGGCTGCAACAGCGGCGTCGGCATAACGAAAAAGTTCAGAGAGAAGAGCTTTTCTCTGACTTCATTCATAATTATAAAAGGAGTATTTGGAAATGACCAGTGAACTAAGAAAAGAATTAGAACGTCAATATGACCGGGCAGTTGCTGAAGCCGCCAAAAAAGAGCAAGAGCAGCAAATTTGCCCACCGGCAGAAGATGAATTTTTGCTTCCGCCGCGGTCATATAAAAAAGAATATGCGGAATACTTCAAGTCTCTTCCGCCCGAGATGCGCAGGTACCTGCATGAACGGGAGAGCGAGACCGAGAAAGGATTTTCGCGCTTAAATAATGAGCTCAACAATCGCCGCTGGTTGGATGATGCCTTCAGTGCTCGTTCTGCCAGATTGGGGCGTTTGGGAATTTGCAAAGCCAAAGATTGGGTAGAAACCATGGCCAAAATAGATGACGACCTGGAAAAAGACCCGTTTGGCACCTTGCAAACTCTGGCCAAAGCTTATGGCGTTCATTTGGGAGCCCCCATCCAACCAACCGCAGCAGTAGATGTTGCGCCGTTGTTGGAACGGCTTGAGGAGCTAAACAGCAAATTCAGCCGTTTTGTAGACGAGTTCAGAGCCAAAACCATAGAGGAAGAGCAGATTGCCGAGAGCAAAAAAGCCAAAGAAGCTTCGTTTTCTCCCAAAGGCAAAAACTCCAACCGTGATTTATCCAAACTCACCACGCGTGAGGTTTTGGAGCTAAAGTTGGCAGACTACGAATAAGTCTTTTGATTTTTTAACCCTAAATTTTTAAGTAAAAGGAAAATAAATGTCTAATCCTGATTTTGATGATGTCTTAACATCGACGATTGCCAGCCGCTCAGGTCAGTTGGCTGACAATATGACAAACAACAACGCTCTTTTGCGTCGCCTAAAGAGCAAAGGAAAAATCCGTCCGATTTCAGGCGGTTCCAAAATTGTGGAAGAGCTGGAGTACGGCGAAGGAGATCTGACCTGGTATTCTGGTTATGATACCATCAGCTACACGCCAAAACAGTTGTTTACAGCGGCAGAATACAGCCTCAAACTCTGTGCGGTTCCGGTAGCCATTTCCGGTGAGGATCTTTTGAAGAACTCCGGCAAAGAACGCATTGTTGATCTTTTTGAGAAACGTGTAGAAAACGCCATCAAGACCATCGGCAACAAAATGTCTGCCGCCATCTACAGCGATGGTACCGGTTCTTCCGGTAAGGAGATTGGCGGTCTGGCCTTGTTGGTAGCCGATACCCCGACCACCGGTACTGTTGGCGGCATTAACCGTGCCACTTCGGGCAATGAGTTTTGGAGAAACAAATCCACCCAAATGACCGAGGCCTTGAGCACCGACAATATCCACGCCGCCATGGACAAGATGTATATGTCTCTCTGCCGCGGAACCGACAAACCCGATTTGATTATCTGCAACAACGACATTTACGGCATCTATGAATCAACCTTGTTGCCGCAGCAGCGTTATTCAGACAACAAATTGGCTGATGCCGGTTTCACCAGCATCAAGTTCAAAGGAGCAGATTTGATTTGTGACGGCGGCCAAAACGGTCATTGCCCAAATGATAAGATTTACTTCCTTAATACTGACTATTTGTATCTGCGTCCGCACAAAGACAGAGATATGAAAGTCATCGGCGGTGAGCGTATGGCAGTTAACCAAGATGCTTTGTATAAGATTATCGGTTGGGCAGGCAACATGACCATGTCCAATGCTTCTTTGCAAGGTGTTCTGATTAACAAGACAGCCTAGAAGTCATAAAAATTCGTGCCGTTGAGGAAACTTAGCGGCACGAGTTTTTTCTTGTAAAATATAATTTCCAAAAAATCATCATACATGTTATATCTCCATAGAAGTTAAAGACAAAATAAGTGAACATAAGCCCGGTAGCTAAATAAGAGCGCCGGGCATTTTTTATTTATAACAGAAAGGAAAGAATTATGGACATGGATTTTCCCGCATTTGAGTATTTGGCTCGCAGCACTAAACCGGAAGAAGGGGTTTGCGCCCGCTTTTATGACCGCAGTATCAAAACCGATAAAATAGATGCGCACGGTTTTCCGATTTTTGAAAATGTATGTTTCTGCGAGATACGCATAAGAGATAACAATTCCGAGATTTTTGACCAGCCGGCCACGGAAGAAAAGATAAAACGTTTTCCGGTTGAATACGCCAGATACCAACTGGCCAAAAAGCAGGCACAAACCGGCACGCCGCTGGAGCAGTTTGCCTTTTTGAGCCTGGCAGAAGTAGATTCTCTAAAAAGCCGCGGCATTTTTACGGTCGAAGCCTTGAGCGAGATGGATGTGGCTAGGGCTGAAAACTTAGGCATCAGCCGCGAGAAAGAATTGGCGGATAAATTCATGCAGCAGGCCTCCGGCAACAAAGGGCTGGTGGCTTGGCAAGAGGCTGAAGATCGGTACAAAACTAAGATAAAGAAGCTGGAAGCAGAGATAAGAAATTTACGCGCAGCACTTAAAAAAGGAGAACAGGAATGAAGAATATTTTACAAATTTGCCAAGAGGCCGCCAGTTTGGTAGCCACCCAAAAGCCGCAAGATTTGTTCAATGAAGACAGCCAACAAGAGGCCATATTTTTAAGCGTTGCCAAAGACACGTTAGACAGCCTTTTAAGATATGGAGATTGGCAGGAACTGACCAAAGAAGGAGAAATCAGAACCATAAAGGGCAAGACCAATTATCTGTTGGCGGATTATTGTCCTGATTTTTATAGCCTGATAAATAACACGGTTTTCATCAAAGACACAGCAGAAAAAGTCATTGGCGCCATCACACCGGAGCAGTGGATGAGGGAAAAGTATTTCAATGTTCCCTCTCTTGATTTGAAGTTTAAAATCCAAAACGGAATGTTCAAGTTTTTAACACCGCCGCCGGGAAATTTGCGCATTGTTTTTCAGTATCGCTCGGCCGGCATTGTTTATGAAGGCGGTGGTGATTTTTGCGGAGAAGAAAAATCGGTTTTAAGCAAAAATACGGATATTCCGGTTTTTGATGAATATTTGGTCAAAAAAGGCATTGTCTGGCGCTGGTATCGACGTAACGGCATGCCTTATGAAGAAGAATATAATGAATATGAGCGAGAAGTAAAAAATCGTTTTGCCTCCGGGCTGGCAACCAAAGATATCAATTTGGCTGCCGGAATTTATGATGGCAGATTAGAAGGAGTGGTAATCAATGCAGCAAAGAGCAACTAACCGAGGCAATACCTCTACCAACTACACTTTGCCGGCGCCGATTGGCGGCCTGAATGTGAGAGACAGCCTTGATACGATGGATGAAAAAGATGCCATTGTGATGGATAATTATTTGCCGACAGAGACTAAGGTTTTGCTGCGTAAGGGGTATACCTCTTATGCTGTGCTGGGGGCAAAAATACACACCTTGATAGAATATAAGAAACCATCATATGAACGTTTTTTTGCCTGTGGCGGCGGCAAGGTATGGGATATCAGCAGCAAGGAAAATGTAGAACAAATTGCCACCGGTTTTAATAATAATGATTGGCAATATTGCCAGTTTAAGGACCGTCTGATTTTGGTGAATGGCTATGACAAGCCGCAGACTTTTTATGTGAGCGATGATATGGAGCACTGGGAAGATGCCTCTTTTACGGGTAACAATTTGTTGGTACAAAAACTCATCAACGTAACAGTGAGTAAGCAGCGCTTGTTTTTTGTGGAGAAAGGTACTCTTTCTGCCTGGTATAGCCAAGGCGCGGGAGAAGTGCAGGGAACATTGGTAAAGTTTGATTTATCGACGATTTTCAAAAAAGGCGGCGAGCTTTTAGCGGTAGCCTGTTGGACCCAAGATGCCGGCCAAGGTATGGATGATTTGACGGTTTTTATCACCAGCGAAGGAGAGGTTGCGGTTTATACCGGTAATGATCCGGGCGATGCCTCAGATTGGAGTTTAAGAGGGGTTTATCAGATGAGCCGTCCGATAGGCTATCGTTGTACCATGCAATATCAGGGAGATATCGTAATCATCTCGGAAGACGGCTATATTCCGATGTCAAAAGCCTTGTCATTAGACAAAGCCAATGCCTCGCAAGTTTCGTTTTCAGACAAGATAAGAGGACTTGTGCTGGAGCGTACAAAAACCGGCCGCAATAAATTTGGTTGGCAATCGGTGATTTACGGGCGCGGCGGATATGCCGTTTTTAATGTTCCGGTGTCGGAACAGTTTGAGCAACACGTTGTCAATGTCAATACGGGAGCCTGGTGCAGGTTCACAAATATCAGAGCTTTCTGCTGGGGCTTATTTTCAGATCGTTTGTATTTT
>CALXVW010000008.1 GCA_944392185.1 uncultured Alphaproteobacteria bacterium | reverse complement strand
TATAATAATGAACGTTGTCAGTGGAGCTTAAACAAAATGACACCGGCTCAACGCCGATGCCATTTGCTTAATCCTCCTGCTTGACTTACACCCCTCAGGGGATTTCTTTTTTATTTCCACTTTTCAGTGGTACAGATCATTGAGAGGCGGGGGTTTTTAGTTATCCCCGTTATCCCCACAATCCACAGGGTTGAAAATATTGAACAAGAAATATAGTTGGTGTTTTAAATTTTTATTGCTATAAACAAAAGCAATTTCAACAATCTTTATAAAAGTTTAGAACTATGGAAGCACCAGACATCAGCACACTCCCCCAAAACATTGAAGCCGAACAAGCCTTGCTTGGAGCAATTTTAGCCAATAACAAAGCGTTTGAAAAAGTCTCGGAATTTTTAAAACCTCAGCATTTTGCCGATTCCACTCACGCCAAAATATTTGAGGTTATCTCCAAGCTCATCACCCGCGGACACGTGGCCGATGTCATCACCCTAAAGAACTACTTTGAGCAAGACGGCACCTTAAACGATGTCGGCGGTATAAAATACTTGGTAAAGCTGGCCGATTCTGCCACGCCGTTGACCAATGCAGAGTACTATGCCCAATTTATTTATGACAAATATCTGCGGCGCGAGCTGATAGCGACCGGCTTTGACATTGTCAACAACGCCAATAAAGAGGACCTTGATTCTGATGCCTCCGAACAAATAGAAGAGGCAGAGAAACGTTTGTTTGAACTCTCTAATCAGGGAGATATCAACGGAGGTTTTGTGGATTTTTCAGAAGCCCTGACATCCTCTTTAACCCATATTGAACAAGCCTATCAAAAAGATGGCAAAATATCGGGGCTTCCGACCGGACTTGATGCGCTTGATAACAAAACCGGAGGATTAAACAACTCAGACTTGATTATCATCGCCGGCCGTCCGGCTATGGGAAAAACTGCACTTGCCACCAACATTGCCTATAATGTTGCCGAATACATGCTGCATGCTAAAGATTTGGATGAAAAATCCAGAGGTGTTGCTTTCTTCTCGCTGGAAATGTCGGCAGACCAATTAGCTTCTCGTATTCTTTCCACCGTAACCCAAACCAACGGCCACAAGATGCGCACCGGAGAGTTAGATAATGCCGAATTTACCCGCATTGCTGCCGCTGTCAGAGAGTTGGAAAAGATTCCGCTTTATATCGATGACACACCGGGATTGAATATCAACACCATTCGCACTCGCGCCAGAAGACTAAAAAGAAATAAGGGCTTGGGTTGCATTGTTATTGACTATATCCAATTGATTTCAGGCACCGGCTCCAAACGTTCTGAAGGCAACCGTGTTCAAGAACTCTCCGAGATTTCTCGTGGATTGAAAATTTTGGCCAAGGAATTAAATCTTCCGGTAATTGCCTTGTCTCAATTAAACCGCGGTGTTGAACAAAGAGATGATAAACGCCCCGTTATGTCAGACTTGCGTGAATCAGGCTCTATTGAGCAAGATGCAGATATCGTTATGTTTGTTTACCGCGAACATTACTATTTGCAAAATGAAGAGCCCCAGCAAAAAGCCTCTGAGACACCGGAACATTTGCAAAAGCGCATGGAAGAATGGGAGGCCAGAAAACGGGCCACTCAAAATGTTGCCGAAGTCATTATCGGCAAACAACGCCACGGCCCGACCGGAACAGTCCAACTGTTTTGGAACGGCGACTATGCACAATTTGGAAATTTGGCAAAAGAAGAATATTTGCCCGACAGAATAGGAGATTAGAATGCCTGTTAATTTTATGAGTGTTTTACTATATGTCTTAGCGGCAGCCTTGGGTATTGCAGCGGTTGTAACTTTAATTGCACTGGGCGCCACCATTTTTGCAGTTGTGTTTACCTATGTATTCATTCCGCTGTTCCTGATTGCCGGAGCTCGCTGGCTATGGCTGAAATACCAGCTATCTAAAAAAGAAAAGATAGAATATTTCAGAGATGATGAATAAAAAGCATCTTCATTTATCCTTAACAAATAAAAGAATATAATAGCAAAAGCGAATAATTCGGATAGTGAAGTGAAGACATGGCACAAAAACCCTTCTGGAAAACAAAAAAACTAAGTGAATATACACCTGATGAATGGGAATCCATCTGCACCCATTGCGGTAGATGTTGCCTCATCAAGCTACAAGATGAGGATTCGAATGAGGTTTATGAAACCGATGTCATTTGCCGTTATCATGATTGTCAAACACACCTTTGCACCGAATATGTCAACCGCTGCAAACTTGTACCCGCCTGCCTAAAGTTGACGCCCAAAAATATAGATAAGATTTCCTGGATTCCCGAAACCTGTGCTTATTACATTTTAGCGCGCACGGGAGATTTGCCGGCTTGGCACCCGCTAAAAACAAAGAAACCTCTGCCCGAGGAATTAAAAGTCTCAAGTTCTGTTGTGAGCGAACTTTTGGTACCGGAAGAAGAGCTCGAAGAGCATATTATAGAGGATTCGGACAATGACTGATGACTGGCTGGATTCTCCTTTTGATCCTGAACAACGCTATGAACATTTGGAAGATATTGAACCGGAATTTTGGAAGAAGAAAAAACTGGAGGATATGACTCCAAGAGAATGGGAGCTTTTATGCGATGGCTGTGGAAAGTGCTGCCTAAACAAGCTTGAAATTCGCGGCCGCATCAAATTCACGCGCACGATTTGCCGATTTTTAGATTGCCAATCTTGCCTCTGCAAAATATATGAACACCGTTTTAAAAAAGTGCCTGATTGTCGCAACATAGACTTGGCCGCCGTGAGAGAAAAACCCCGCTGGTTGCCCAAAACTTGCGCCTATTGGCTTTTGGACAACGGCCAAGATTTACCTGATTGGCACCCCTTAAAAACAAAAAAAGCAAGCTCTGTCCATGAGGTCGGCATGTCCTTAAAAAACAGAGATATTATATCAGAAACCGGAGTAAACGACTATGAAGATTACATTGTTGACTGGCCGGACCTCTGATATTGCAGAAGCCTTAAAGATGGAGATAAAGATTATAAAATCTCCTTTAGCCAAACGCCTAACCTTGAGGATTGATGATAAAAACCATATCCCCATACTAACGATTCCCAAATATTGTTCCTCTCGCAAAGCCATTAATTTTGTTGAAGAACATCGTGACTGGATTCAAAATATGCTGGCCCGGTTACCCACAGCCGAAAAATTTGAAAACGGAGAAAGCATCTCCATAATGGGAGAAAAAGTTATCATCACCCACCACCGCAGCCAAAGAGGAATAATACTCAAAGATGGTTTCCTGGTTGTCGGCGGCGAGCCGGAGTTTTTGCATCGTCGAGTAAGCGATTTTTTAAAAAAGCTTGCCGCTAAGGAGTTATCAAAACTTTCGGTAGCCAAAGCAAAACAAATCGGCAAAACGGTTCATCATATAAGCATCAAAGACACCAAATCTCGTTGGGGAAGCTGCTCGAACAAAAGCAATATCAACTACAATTGGCGAATAGTTTTAGCCCCAAAACACGTTATAGACTATCTTGTTTGCCATGAGGTTTCACATCTCTTGCACCAAGACCACTCAGAAGATTTTTGGAATTGTGTTGCCTCACTTTGTCCGGATTACAAAGACGGCCGCCGCTGGTTAAAAGTAAAAGGCAAAGAGCTTTACCGCTATGTTTAATTTGCAAGTTGATTTTTTAAACTTCGTACCCTATATTTATCTTAGTACAACACAACATTAAAGGAAAACTGAATGGAAAACAAATCTTATTCACAAGCAACCGCCACGGCCTCGGTTAGTGAAGGCTTGCGCCAATATATGATAAAAGTTTATAACTTTATGGCAGCCGGTTTATGCCTAACCGCCTTGAGCGCCTATATTATCGGCAACACTTCTTTACTGGGACTGTTTTTTAACGTTAATCAGCTCGGCCAAGTTACCGGTATGTCCGGATTCGGTTGGTTAATGTTTATTGCTCCTCTGGTAATGGTATTTGCTTTTGGCTGGGTTTTAGCCAAGGGAACGCCTGCTCAGGTTCAAGGCTTATTTTGGGCCTATGCGGCCGTTATGGGAGCATCATTAACACCGATTCTTTTGGCTTATACGGGTGCCAGTGTTGCTCGTGTTTTCTTAATCACGGCCGGAACCTTTGGCGTCATGAGCCTCTATGGCTACACCACCAAAAAAGATTTAACCGGCATGGGCTCTTTCTTGATGATGGGCTTGTTCGGCATTATTATAGCCATGGTTGTAAATATTTTCATGAAAAGCCCCGGCGTTGACTATGCCATTTCAATTTTGGCCGTTGGTATCTTTGTTGGCTTAACAGCTTATGATACTCAAAGAATCCGCGACATGTACTATGAAGGAGATAGCCATGAGATAGCTACCAAAAAAGCGATTTCGGGGGCTTTGTCATTGTATCTTGACTTCATTAATATGTTTATATACTTGTTGCGTTTCTTCGGCGACCGCAGATAAAAAAGAACCTTCAAAAATCCCGCCTAATAGGCGGGATTTTTTATTTTTGAAACATCACTAAAGAGCTACCCTCTTGTTCCTGAGATTGCTTTAAGGCTTCTATGGCTTGTTCAATCAGTTTTTTTGCAGAGCGAGCCGGGTTAGGAAAAACGCTGGCGCCAACGCTAACGGTTAAATCATGAGTCGTAAAATTATCGCTTACACCTTCTTTAAGCAGAGCCATAAGTTTTTTTATCTCCAAATCAAGATCATATCCACTCATAAGATCAGGCATCAAAATCCAAAAATGATATTTTAGTCCCCTGGCGACGGTATAATTTTTCTTTAAGCTCAGCACAAGAGTATTTGCAAGTTTTTTGATAACAAACTCTTCCAAATGAAGTTTTCTGAAAGATTCAATATTGTCGACATTAATCCCGACCACGGCAATTAAATCTCTCGGCAACCGAGAATCTTTATAATTTTCATTATTAACAGCCATTTGTACTCTGTCTTCAAATAAGAAGAAGTTTGGCAATCCGGTCAAATCATCATACAAATTATTGAAAAAAGGTTTATTACTTTTGTTTTGATGATTTCCAACCAGAATAAAAGAAAAATGCTTAGTATCAGGCAAATAAATAGCCTGAAATTCAACCGGAGAAATTTTCCCTTTAAGAGAGCGCAACCTGATTTTCTGTTTTTGGGCAGAGGTCAACATTTCACCGATACTTGAAGTCAAGAGATTCCAATCTTGCTTATCAACAAAAGAAAGAAAGGGTTCCTCCCTCCAGGATTTAGCATCTTTAATATCAAGCATTTGCATAGCAGTAAAATTAAAATATACGGCCTTATCATCACTAACCATAATAATCGGTCGTTCAGAACTATCCATCACCAAATTAATAATATCTGAAAGATTCACATCTAAATCTTGCCAAAACAACCTTTCTTTTTGTTTTTTCTTTTGCTGCTTTGGCAACTCGACTTGAGGAATAGCAGCATCGATCTTTTCAAGATCATTTATAACAACGCCATAACGTTTAGCATCCTTTAACAAAGACAAATCAACATTTGCAGCGGGAGATAAAATTTCCCCACCGTCTAAATTTTGAATATCTAAAGAAACCTCTGTACTCATTTTACTCAACTGTTTTCAAGTATTTTATAATGAAGTTGCAAAAAAAACAATGCAAAAATCTTTGTATTTTTTTAACAATCTTTGAATATAATCTCAACATCTATGCAAAAAAAGAAAGAATTCAACCATGGCGGAAGAAGAAAACATTCACGAACAACCCGATGAAGAGCCCTCTATAGAAGAAGTGCCAGCCTCCTCAGCGGAAATTTCGGTACAAATTTCTGTAAAAAAAGACGATATGGAAAACACTTATTTGGTAAAAGAGCGCTTTGAAATAGACTATAGCATCCCCTTGCCAGATTTAGATTCTAACGGAGCCAAAGCCTATGCGGTTAAAGACAAGATAAATCCGCAAAGAGAGTTATTTGCGCTTTTGTGCGACAACAACTTTCCGCCACGTCTATCCATGCTGCCATACTTAAAATCGATTGAACACCCGAATCTTTTAAAGCTGATAGAATATAGTGTGGTTGACTATTTGCCGGAAAAAACGATGAACATGGCCTTGATATACAACCGCCCCACCGGCCCCAAAGTATCGCAAACCCCATTAAAAGAAAAACCTAATTTTGAAAAATTTAAGTCTTTGGTCTTGTCGCTTGTTTCCGGTTGTGAGGCGCTCAAAAGCTACAATTTGACACATCGAGCGATTCGAATGGACAATGTATTTTTTAAAGATGAAGAATGCTCCGAGCTCATATTAGGAGATTGTGCGGCATCTTTTCCGGCACTTTATCAGCCCAATGCTTATGAAACCCTGGAAAGTATTTTATGTTTGCCGCAAGGCCGCGGACAAGGGAGCAGCAGTGATGATATCTATTCAGCCGGAGTAACACTTCTGGGAATAGTATTAGGCCACGAAATTTCACCAAAATATTCGGGACCGGAAATACAACGACTAAAACTAAGAAAAGGCTCATTGACCATTCTCTCCGATGGAGAAAAAATACCCAATCAATATGCCCCTTTGCTAAAGGGTATGTTGGAAGACAACCAAGAAAACCGTTGGAACAGCGGACAAATCTATAATTATCTGGAAGGAAAGAATCCAGCCTTTTCGACGGAGCAATCGGATCGCTCCATGAGAGCCTTAAACATTGGCGGAGAGAAATATTATACGGCAAAATCAGCCGCTCTGGGAATGTTAGAAAATCCATCAGACGGATTGGCGGTTATCAAAAACGGAAAACTCCTGGAGTGGATAAAAAATGGTCTTGAAAACGAAAAACTCCACAACAAAGTTGAACGCCTAATAAATGCCGACAAAGAAAAAGAAAACAACCGTCTGCTTCTCCCGCAAGTTTGCATATATCTTGATTATAGTTTACCGATAAGATGCGATAATATATATATATTTCCTAGCGGATTGCCGAAAGCGATTTTTCACAGCCTAAAAACAGGAAAATCTCTGGATCCTTTTTACCAAATTTTATCGGGAGATTTAATAAAGATTTGGTATCAAGAACAACCCTACATGCACGCGCCAGCCAATAGCAATGAATTTAGGGTTTACTTAAATCGCAATGACTACGGCTATGGACTTGATAGAATTATTTATGATTTTGATGATGATTTACCTTGTACCAGCCCTTTAGTAGGCAAAGAGTTTGTCAACACCCCGTCAAAATTATTAAAAGCACTTGATTGTAATTATTCGGAAGCAAAAGAAGATAAACCTTTTGACAGAAACATTATAGCCTACCTTCGCTGCAAAATGGGAAAAAAAATTGATGGAATTTTAACTGATATAAATTCAAATCAAGAAGCTCTACAGTTATCAGCGATTATGAGGCTTTATGCCAACATTCAAAACAAAACCGGACCGGTTCAACTTTTAAATTTGACTCAATGGTTAGTAAAGGCAGCAAAACCAATTATTCTGAATTATCATAACATTAAATATCGTAAATTTTTAGAGCAAGAAACCACAAAAATAGCCAAAAGCGGAAAAATTATAGAGCTTTATGAAATTCTTGAAAATGAAGAGGCAAAGAAAAAAGACCGCGCGGAATATTCTTCCGTTTTAAAGAAAGTAAATATTTTGATTACCGAACGAAATAGAATATTGCAAGGAGGACCAAAATTAGATGAAGAATCGAAAGAACTTGCAATAAAGTTTGGCTCAATTCTTTCAATTTTAACCATGTTGAGTTCTTTTGTTCTCAGCATTCTTTATTGGATATTAAAATGATAAAACCGTTAAAAAACCGCCAACCATCAAAAATAAAAATACAGTTCAATCCGCTTCAAAAGATTCTGCTTTTATTAGGATTGATTGTTTTGGTTATCACAGCGCTTCCTGCGGTAGTCATATTAATTATCGGCCTTTTGCCTACAATTACAATTATTTTAATTGATTCAAAAAATACAAATAAATTAACCATGGTCGGCTGTTTTAATTTAGCCGGAGTATTTATTTGTTTAATGAACATCTTTAATCAATTTAACCTCCACCATGCAATAACCATTTTAGGAAATGTTTTTAACATAATAATAATGCTGGGAACCGCGGCACTAGGAATGATTTTATATTATGAACTACCAAATTTATTTCTACTAATATCAAAAGCTTCTGCACAAAAACGTCTACACAATATAGATCATAAACTTGAAAAGATAGCAGAAGAATGGGGAAAAGAATGCATAGCAGAAATTAACCAAAAATGAAAAAGGAAGCCGCATTTTATGCGGCTTCTTTTTTCATGCTTTCAATAGTTTTTGTTATTTTTTTAATAGAATTCAACTCTATTTGGCGAACACGTTCTTTAGATATATTATAAAGCTTGCTTAAATCATCAAGCGTCACGGCTTTTTCAAACAACCTGCGTTTAAATAAGATGTCTTTTTCGCGTTTATTTAAGCAAACAAGAGCTTTATTAAACAGCTCGCGGCGATATTTCATTGTTTCAGAATAGGCCAAAATCTCTTCCTGGTTAGGCTTTGTATCGGCAATAAAATCCATCCATTCGCTGCCATTATCAGAAGAAGAATCTATCTGAGCATTAAGAGAGCCGTCATGAGATTTAAGGCGCATATTCATATCTGTCACATCTTGTACACTAACATCCAAAGAATTGGCAATCCCATTCAAAACTTTCGGAGAAAGCTCACGATCATCGGTAACATTCAGCTTATTTTTAATTTTTCTCAAATTAAAGAAGAGCTTTTTCTGGGCAGCGGTTGTTCCTATTTTGACCAAAGACCAAGAGTTGAGAATATATTTTTGAATTGAGGCCTTAATCCACCACAAAGCATAAGTTGAAAATCTAAAACCTTTTTCCGGTTCAAATTTTTCAATAGCATAAAGAAGGCCAATATTTCCCTCCGAAATCATTTCTGCGGTAGATAACCCATATCCTCTGTATTTAGCCACCACTTTAACCACCAAACGCAAATGTGAAGTTACCAAAATTTTAGCTATTTTGGGATTTCTTGTTTGTTGATATTGAACGGCCAAATTATATTCTTCGTCTTGGGCCAAGATAGGATATTGCCTGATTTTTTGCAAATATCTGACCATATTAAACTCTGGAGAAAAGTCCGCTCCACCCAAATTTTGGACATCATCCATATTCGTTTCACTCCTGTTTAAGTACTCAGTCGTTCAACGTACGAGTTCTGGTCCTAAAAAAATCGACACTTATAGCCTTGCGCTAAATTAGCAAAAGCGCAACCTATCCTTTAGTATTGGTGGGGTTGAAAAATTCTATTACAAGTTGCTTTAGATGTTTGATAAAACATCGGTTAATTGTTTAAAATCATTCGGAAAATCAGACTCAAACAACATTTTTTCTTGTGTTTTTGGGTGGATAAAACCAAGACTTTTGGCGTGCAGAGCCTGCCTTGGAAAGTTATTTATAAAATCTCTTTTGGCTGTTGCAACAGTCTTATCTGCAATTTTTTTTGCTTTAACATAGAGCTGATCGCCGACAAGATTACAGCCAATCCTGCTCATATGCACACGAATTTGGTGGGTTCGTCCGGTTTCAAGATTACACTTAACAAGAGATGCGAAATTTTTATAATTTTTAATGGTTTGATAGTGCGTCACGGCGTGTTTACCATTTTTTTGCACCACCGCCATTTTTTTGCGGTCATAGGGACTGCGGCCGATATCGGCATCAATTACTCCATTGAGAGGATTTGGCACCCCAAAAACAACGGCAAAATAGGTTCTTTCAATAGAGTGTTCGGCAAACTGAGCACACAAATGCTGATGCGCGGCATCATTTTTTGCCACCACCAAAAGACCTGAGGTATCCTTGTCAATTCGATGCACAATTCCCGGACGTTTCACCCCGCCGATGCCGGAGAGATCTTTGCAATGGTAGAGCAAGGCGTTGACCAAGGTTTTATCTGGAGCTCCCGGAGCCGGGTGAACAGTCATCCCGGCAGGTTTATTCACAACGATGATGTCCTCATCTTCATAAACAATATCAAGCGGAATATTCTGAGGTTGCGGCTCAGCATCAACAGCTGGAGGGATAAGAATTTGATAGACATCTCCCTCTTTTACCTTAAAAGAATTATCTCCAATGGTGTCTTCGTCACAAGTAACATTACCAAAAGCAATAAGGCGCTGCACTTGGGAGCGAGAAATATCAGGAAAACAATCGCTTAAAAACTTATCGATTCTTTTTCCCTTATAATCTTTATTAACCATTGGTGTGGTATAAATAACCGCATCAGACATATTTGAGGCCTAAAAAGTTAAAAACTTAAGGCTTATAATAGAGACAAAAAACAAACTTGCAAGCGAGATTTAGGCATGGACAAACTCAAATTAATCAAAACTGTTGTTGTCATTTTAACTTTTTTGCTGGTTTTTGGTATTTTGACAGCACTGGGAAGTATTTATAAGAAGGTATCAGCACCGGCAAAAGAGATTGAAAATTTGAATTTACAACAACCAACCGGCAGCAGCATAGAAGATTTTAAGGTAGAAAACGGCAAGCTTTATCTTTTGGTCAAATATGGCGGCGAAAACGACCGTATTTTAATCATAGAACCCGGCAAAAAAGCGGCAGAAATAAAAATTAATTAAAAGGAGACTGAAATGGCAGATACAGATTCTCAAGACGAATTCGACCGTCTTTTAGATGACTTCATCTCTCAGCAACTGGCTGATGCGGAAGACAACCTCACTGACCTCGCTGAGCTGAAAGAAACAGGCAAACCAGCACCTCAATATCCGGAAGATGAAACTGAAACCATTCAAAAACTCTATAAAGAAGAGCGCCAGCTATATGACGCCTACCACAATTTTCGCAACGCGGTAATCGCTGTTGCAAAAAATGCCAACATGGAACCACCGCATTTTGAATTTGGCGCCAGATATATTTATCCGCGCTTTCGTCCTTCCAGAACCAAACAACTCAATCAAGATATCTTCAGTGGCTGGGAGCTGTTAGCCATGGCGCAGCCGGTCAGACTATCATCCCTGCCGGCCAATGCCTCCGATGAGCAGATTTTGAATTTTGCCGAAAAAACAACCGATGAAAATTTGCAAAGCGCTCTGATTTCTTATGTTGAAATCTTAATAGAGCTGGACGGTTGCGAAATTGCCTACAATATGCGCAAGGCTAAGGCAGAGAAACGCAAGATTGAAAAAGAGATTTTTGAGGAACACCAGCGCCGCAAAGAAAGGATGAAAAAGTATATTGAGGCAATAGAAGCCCAGCATTTTCCGATAGATGCGGAAAGACTGGTCAACAACTTCTTCAAAAGCGTGCGTAAAGACCCCGAAGGCGCACAAAAGATATTGGAAACGAATCCGGCCACCTTTGCGCCCATTCAGGTAGAAAAGATTCCGCCACGCTTTTTTGGCTTTATAAAACCTAAACCCGAAGACGGAATCAGGGTAAATAAAGAAATCGGAAAATTTTTGAAGAATTTGAAGGTCTAAATGGTACAAAAATATAGACAAAATTCAAATTTATGATAAGATATAAATAATATACTTTCACAAAGAAAGGGTTTAGCCATGGCAAAAGAATCCACCTCTCCCCGCAAAGAAGCAGAAACAGCCGCCAGAGGCGGAAGAAAAAGCGGAGAAGAAAACACAAGAAGGACAAGAGCAGAAGCCAACAGAACCTCTGCTCCTACACCAACGTCCGGCGCAGGAAGTACACCTGCCGGTAGTGGAGAAAGCGGCGCAAGCGGCAGCTCCACCCCCCAGCAAAATGATGGAAATTCTGGGCAAAAACCCGTCACGGTTAATCAAGCAACTCCTCAACCCGATAAATCCACAGACCGAGAATTTACCGCTGACGATCTCTCCGACTATCTTACCTCACTTGCCAAAAAAGACCCTAAAGAATTATCGGTTGAAGAATTAAATGTCCTTAAAGAAAATGCAACAGATCCCGAAGAAAGACAAAAATATGAGGATATGATAAATCAACGCAATTTGCCCGGAGACGGAAAAGCGCCTGAAGCCGGAAAGATTGAAAAAACAGATGATCCTGATGCGCCCAAAGAAGACGACGATAAATTTGACATCCAACAAGGGGATTTCATCGAATTTTTAATGAAAGATGTTGTTTTGGCTTCTGCCGCCTGGGCCGGCAAAAAAGTTTCCGGCCAGGTCGGGCTTTTGACATATCGCGGCCTTTCCTGGATGTATCACACTGCAGATGATAAACTATTCACGCCTGCGGGAAAAGAAATCTCAGAAGCTTGGGATAACCTAAAGAAAAACACCAAAGAGGCCTTTAGGACAGTAGAGCAATACCAAATAAAAGACACCTTAAGCAGTAAAGACGATACCACCAACTTTGCTCACGAGCTAATAAAAGGACACAACAAAGTTATAGATGATGCCTTAAAAAGCCCCAAAAGGATTGAAGCCTTTGGGCGTTTTGCCGCAGCTGTTGTCAATGGTAAGCTAAAAGAGGGAACCTACAATCAAAATGGCCATGCTGTTTGGTTTGATAAAGAAACCCGCACCACTATCCCGCTTGAAGGCAAATCAATGCAGGATCTCATTAAAATGGTGCAAGAAACATCTCAAGCCATAGATGCTTCAGACAGACCAGCCGGAGAAAAGGCCGCTCTAAAAGACTTGGCTGCCAAAGACTTTTCCGTTATAGTCGGCACCTACACTCTGCTTGAAAGCCAAAAAGACATCTTCGTTTCCAACATGACCACCGCAGCTCTTCTGCAAGCAAAAGCCGAAGACAAAGGTTATCAATATTCAAAAGAAGAACTTGAAGCGATGAAAAACGAGGCTGCCATTTCATTCTTTCTTGAGCTGAGAAAAATAAAAAATGGCCAAAGCCAATTCAAAACAGTTGAAGAGTTCTTGGATGCCAGTGGCAAAGCTGTCCAAACCTCATATGAAAACTTAGATAAAGGCCGCTACATGGAAAAAGGTAAAATGCCGCCCGTTAATAAAGATCTGGTGTTGCTTAAAAACCTCAACACAAATACGGCCAACCAAGATCTTCAAAGCTTGAGAGATAAAGCCCTTTCCTCTTGTAACGACATGGCAAAACTAGAAGAACGTCACCGTATCGCAACAGCTTCAGCAAACGCAGCTGAGGCGGCCCAAAGAGCCCATGAGCAAAGCCGAAGATCCAGAGACCAACGCGGAACAAACGGAAACAACGGCCAAGAAAATAGCGGCCAAAGAACCCCAACCAAGCCAAAATTAAATGAAGGGGCTTCTCGATGAAAAAAATCTACAAAATCTTTAGAACAAGCTTAATTGGAGTACTTTGGACATACGTTTTTCTGATTATCGCCAATTATGCGATGTATCAGTTATGGAGTTTCAATTTCATGTCTGCCCGCAGCTGGCAGACAATTTCTCGTTTTTGGGAAAGCGGCGGCGTTATAAATACAACAGCAGACTATATCTTTTTGCTAATGCTTTTTGCTCTGCCTTTTTTATGGGTTTGGGGCTGGATAAAAGCGCTAAAAATAGATTATTTGAGCATTTTTCTCTATCCAATTAATGCTTATAACCACTACATCATCAATAAACATGGTCACGATTCCTCAAGAATAGTTTTGAAGAATCTGAAATCCAGCCAAAAGATGATAGAAGAAATAAAAAGTCAGCTGGAATCCATAAAGCCGGCAAAGACCAAAGAAGTTGGCAACATTCGTGCCGAAGTGCAAAAACAACTAGAAAAATTAAATACCCCAAAACACTAAACAGTTATTAACCAATTTTGTGCTAGGATACAAAATAAAAACGTTGGAGAGCCGAGTATTTGAAACCGCTTTTAATTTTAATACGAATAGCCTTTGTAGGTATCTTCTGGAGCATTTTGTTTCTAGAAGGTATTCGTGTTATTATGCTTACCAACTGGCATTTTGATATTTTGCGCATAGACCATTGGCTGTATGCCTGGAATTTATGGCTTTCTGGCTGGGTCATTGATGATCCTAAAGAATGGGCCTTTATTTTGATAATCTTGACTTTTGTCCCTGTTTGGTTGACGGGCTGGACCGCCTTAAGCCTGATTCATTGGGGCAAAATTATAGCAAACGTACTTGAGCTGCCAATCAAATTGTTCAATAAGCTATTTGAAAAACAAGTCAAAAAAATTGCCAACACAGCCAGCGTTAAAGTTGTAAAGAAGAAAAAATCCTATAAAGAAATTCGCCCGCGCAGTATTCGTCCACCCTTAGAAGAAAGCGCCTATGCTTTGCCGGCAGACAAAAAGGCGGCTCTTTCCGGCATAGCACCTAAGAGCAAGCCTATATCCAAATCCTTAACATCACCCACCAAAGAAGTTGATGCACCGGTTGAGTTCAGCCATTCACTATTCAAATTTGATGACGACAATAGCGGTTTTGATTTTGACTTGTTTGAAGAAACACCAAAAGAAGACACGCCTCAGCCAGAACCCTTAACAGAAAAAGAGCCGGTCAAACCAAACAAACCTCAGGCAAAACCGACCAAAAAAGAAAATCAAACTAAAAGTGCAAATAAAAACAATGCATCAACACCTCACGGCAGCACCAATTCAACCCTAGAAGTCCTTAAACAAAAGGGATATGAGGTTATTACCGGAGCCACAATAAAAAGCACCATGATAGACTTTATCGGAGTTTCCGGTTCTCAAATTTGCTTATGTTTAAATGACAAAGAACCGGGAGATTGGCTGGCAGACGAAGAGCGTTTCAACGATGAGGAACCCTTGTGGTTTTCAGAAAGTTCACACCGGATATCTCCGGTAAGAAAAATAGACATTGCTCGCTTAATTTTAACAGATAAACTGGCAGAGGCAGAATTGTCGTTTAAGGTGGAAGCTTTTGTAATTGAACAAATAGGCAACATTATTAATGCAGAGGATATGTTTGATATTTGGGACAATATGAACATTCATGTAACCAGAATTGACAGAGGCACCCCAAAAGAAATAAAGTTATTTAACAAAACATTGGAAGATGCCGAAGGAAAAATAGAAAAAGCAGATTTTGATAAAATAAGAAAATTAATTCGCAGTATTGCATAAAAAGAGGAATAAATGGCTGTTGAGAAAAAAGGAGAAGAGTGGGAAGAATATAACAGTGCCGTCCGCTGGATGGTTATAACATTTATTGTTGCTACTCTCATAACAATCATTTTGGCATTGATATCAATGCCTCTTGGCTACCTTATTGGCACCGGTATTTCAAAAGAAAGCCTCGGAGATGTTTCTCGTTTTTTTGATCTGGTTTTTAATAAACCGGGATATCTTTATTCACGTTACTGGAACTGGATGAAACAAGTTTTCAACTATCATGGACCCTTTTCGGTAAGCCTCTGGATACCGATATTGCCTTTTATAAGCTTTCCGGCCTGTTTAATTTTTGGTATTATAACGAACCCTTACAGATTTCAATCAAACATTCATGGTTCCGCGCGTTTAGCCACGGAAAAAGACATCAAAAAGATGGAGCTTTTAGGATTTGACGGCTTTTGCCAAGTTGTCGGTAAATTTAACAACAAACTATTGTTATTAAAAGAAACTCTTTCTACACTTTGTTGTGCACCTCCGGGAACCGGTAAAACAGCGGGAGTGGTTGTTCCCACAATTTTTCACTCACCGACGTTAAGTATCATAGTAAATGACCCTAAGCCGGAATTGTGTTTTCAAACATCAGGAGCGCGGGCAAAAGTAGGGCCGGTATTTATCATCAACTGGGGTATGGAAGACAACCCGGCAGAAGGTATTTACTACCCGAGTTGGAATCCGCTTTCTCCTGGTGCGGTACCTGCGCCTGGACCTTCCAGAGATATGTATGTAGATTCCATGTGCAAGGTTTTGGTAGAAGACCCCAAAGGCGGAGCAGATCCCCACTGGTCAACAACGGGTCGCGCAGCCCTCACCGGCTTTATCCATTTTATTGTTTCCAAATGTGAAAAGGCGCGAGCCAACGACTATTTTATAGGTCGAGTTTATGAAGGAAAATTAGACGAAGAAGACAAGAAAGTTCTGGAAGGCTATTATCTTGAAATGAATGATCCTGCAGCTGCCAGAGCCCTGCAAAATTTGAGAAACAACACCTTAAACATAGATAATTATCTACCCATCGGCACATGGGCTCTGCTGCCGGAAAAATGGATAGGAAGAGAGTCTTGCATTGCGATGATTTTGGAATGGATTACCGAAGCCCAAATCAAACAATCTCAAGATATCAAGCGCCGCATGGATGAGGGTGATCAAATGGCCGCCATGGCAGATCCAATGAGAGATTTATTGGAAGAAGCCATAGAAGAAGCGCGTAAATTTGGTTACACTCAACGTTGTATTGTTGAGTTGAGCCAACTAAGCTCCATGCCCGATAAAGAAAGAGGTTCTGTTCTTTCAACAGCTTTTGCCGGCATTGGAATATTTAAGAACTCAGCCGTAGTGGCTCGCACAAGCTTTAGTGATATATCATTTAAAGACCTGCGAGGGCTGAAAGATCCCATTACCGGAGAATTTAAGCCCATCTCGGTATATCTGTCAGTAAACCAAGTAGACGCTAGAGCTTTGAGTGTAATTTCGGGAACATTCATTGACCTCATGTCCTCTTATCTGATAGCAAATCCACCCAAATTTAAGAATCCGACAGATGGGCAAATGGGCCCCTATTCTTGCTTATTTGTGTTGGATGAGTTTCCGACCATGCCGAAACTCCGCGCCGTAATTGACGGACCGGCCGTAGGACGTGGCCAAAAGGTATCTTACCTGCTAATAGGGCAAGATTTGGGACAAATATCTGGTAAATATGGTAAAGATGATTTGGAAACGGTTATCTCTACCACCGCCTGCAAAGTTATTTTATCACAAAACAACGAGCAAACAGCCCAACGTTTTTCAAAAATGATAGGCAATAAAACGGTTCAAACCACCTCATATTCTAAAAATGAGGGCGGTTTAGGTAAGGGAGTAAACCCCTTTGCAAAGAACGTTAGCTACCAATTACAAGGAGTTTCGGTTATATCCACCACCCAGCTCTTGAGCTTGCCGATGCTGAAACAAGTTGTACTGATGCAAAGTTATATTGATCGTCCGATTATGGCAGATTCGCCGCGTTGGTATATGGATAAGAAAATGAAAGCTTTGAGAAATCTTCCGCCGGCCCCAAATGTTCCGGATTGGATTGTAGCCCAAAGAGAGGACATCAACGATGATATGCTTGCCAAACTGGGTATAGATTACGATCCTAATGAAGATTTTGATGATTCTGAATTTGAAGAATATGAAGAAGATTCTGAAAATCCAGAAGAGGAAGACGCGATAGAAGAAGAAACATCACAATAGGGCACAAAAGATGTGGGAATGGTCAAATTCACGACAAAAGAAGAGCAAAAGTAAAACTCTTCAAAACAGTTTTTCTGACCTCTTACCGCCGACCCCACAACACCTTAAAGATATAAAAGATGTTCCTTCTCCGGAAAAGATGAAAAAATATCTCCTAGAAGAAATAAAAAAATTCGACCTCAAAAATATTGAACTTAAAGAGTGTTCTTTTTATCCGCAAACCTGGAGTGACATGACAAGAAACACCGCACAATATCAAAGGATGCGCAAAACTTTTCTTAAGCTCATAGGTTATTCTGATCAAAAAGAATGCAAAGAAATAGGATTTGATGAAGAAGATATAGAGCTGCTAAAGAATAAAAAATCTCCAGAAAACTATAACACCCATATAAAAATTCCATTAGAATTTGGCGGAAAATTAGATATGGAAAATCTTTGTCTCATAAAGACTCATCCGCTGCATGACCAAATACACCGCTTAATAGAACAACAAATCAGTTGTGGCTTTCTACAAAGATACAATTTTATATATATTCCTTGGTTTAGTGGAAAATTCTATCATGATTAGTTCTCTATTATCTAAAGCCCAAAAAACAAAATCTTTCCTTTGCTTTCCGGCAATCGGAAAAGAATCTGTTGAGCAAACAAATCAAGAACTTATAAAGCTTGGAAGTCCTGCTCTTCCCCCAGATTTTTGTGTATTTTTAAGCCTGTGTGACGGGTTATATTATGATGGTTTAGAACTTTTTGGAACCAAAGAACATCCTCGCCCCACAAAACAATATATTTTTACCGATATTATAAATGCCAACAAACCCTTTTTAGAATACACATTTTTTAATCAAAAACTCATCCTCGGCAGTATGTCTGAAAATTTTATAATATATGACAACAAGAACAATCTTTTTGCGGTTATAGACAGAATAAATCTCTGTTCCCAAATTGAATTTTCATCATTTGAAGAATTGTTTTCATATCTTTTGCAGCATTGCGGAGTTTAATTTTGATCAGAAGAAATTTTTTCTTGGGTCTCAATTTGTTCTAAATCTTCTTCATTAAATTCGGTAGCTTCAAATCGATATTTTTCATTAAACCAATTACCGAGATCAATATCGGCACAACGTTTACAGCAAAAAGGACGATATTTCATATCGGTTAGTTCTTTTTTACAGATTGGGCATTTCATTTTTCGACTCTTCCACAGCCCTTACAGGTTGGACATTCAACACTCAAAACATCAAGCAACGAAGGGCGTCTTCTTGCGCGAGAAACTTCAACCAAGCCGGCTCTGCTTAAGCCATAAACAAATACTTTTGTCATATCCTGATGTAATTTTTCCTCTAATAATTCTATGGCATTTTTGAGATATTTGTATTCGGAGAACCCGGCAAAATCGATGACAATTTTACCCGACAAATTACGTAAGATAATTTGTCTTGCAATTTCCTCAGCAGCCTCCATATTCAAACGTCCAAGGCTTCCCTGTCCATCATCTTCACCGCTGTCAACATCTATAGCTGTACAAGCGCGTGTTTCCTCAATAGAGATTCTTCCCCCGCTTTTAAGCTTTATTTCTTTTTGTAGGGCTTCTAAAATAGCATCCTCCAGACCATATTCTTCAAAAGGGTTGGCACTGTATTTAACCTCAAAATCTTCCCCCAGGATTTTTTCAAGATTGTGATCATTTACCACGATGTTTTTAAGAGATTCGACATATTGATTAATTGTTTCCATTAATATATTATTGCGCTCCAAGAGCAAAACCGGGGCTTTTGATATTTTGGCTTTTTGCCGAACGGCATCAAATTTACCACGCAGCATATCCATTTCTTCAATAATACTGCTTTGTTCGGCATAGACGGCGGAAGTTCTTACAATCCATCCTTCCTGCCCCGTCGTATTGTCCTGTACTGTTTTTTTCAAATCCTCGGCCTTTAATTTATCGCTTATTTTCGAAGATATATCGACATTCATTCTATACGGACAATAAACCAAGTTATGGCCTACAAATTGCAAAGAACGCACCAATCTTGCACCTTTTTCGGCTCTTTGTTCCTGAGCTACTTGTACCACAACCTCTTGGCCTTCATTGGCACTTAGGTCATCTCTGCCGTATTCTTCGGCATTAATAAAAGCTTCTCTTGAATCGCCGATATTAACAAAATACCCTGTTTTGCCGTTTGCCAGCTCTATTTTTTTTGTGATTCTGCCAAGATAAATATTTCCCTCTAAAGCTTTGCTAAGATCAACAACATCGAGCTTTTGCAAAATTCCCTGAGCAAGCCCGGCTACCCGAATAAGATTATTTTTATTTTCATAAACCAGAGTATCTATCATCATTATTTCTCCCAAATTATTTTATTCCGGCACCAATAAGCAAATTGCGAGTTTCAAACAGGGGTAACCCCACCACGCCGGAATATGATCCTATTATTTTGCGCACTAAAGCGGCCAATCGTCCTTCAATTTTATATCCGGCAGCCCCTATCCACTCTTTGCTGTTTACATAATCTTCAATTTCTTTATCCGACATTTTTTTCATTAAAATTTTAGTAGAGCTGAGCCGTATACGAGCTTTCCCCTTAGGATCAACAACACAAACGGCGCTTAACACTTTATGAGCTTTTCCGGAAATAAGATGCATAACCTTTGTTTGTTCTTCGTCTGAATGGGCTTTTTGAACAATTTGAGTTCCGGCCACAATAATGGTATCACAAGCCAAAACAATTTTTCCCGGATATTTTGTAGCAACGCTCAAAGCTTTTTCCAGTGCCATTCTTTTAACATAAGCGGAAGCTTTTTCACTTTTTTTAGGAGTTTCATCGATATCTGCCGGTTCAATCAGAGAGGGGCTCATATTTATTTGTTCAAGCAAAAGCTTACGCTGAAGCGAACCGGAAGCCAAAATAAAATCTTTAGTCATAAACATAACCTTCTAAGGAAGATAATACAAAAAAGCGCTTATAAAAAGCGCTTTAGGAGACTATTTAACGTCATCGTCGTAAGTTTTTTCCATTCTTTCGTGGCGCTCCTGAGCCTCAACCGACAAAGTTGCGACCGGACGAACTTCCAATCGTTCGATTCCTATAGGATCTCCGGTTTCCTCACAATAGCCATACACTCCATCTTCGATTCTTTTTAAGGCTTCATCAATTTTAGAAATCAATTTACGAGCACGATCACGAGTACGAAGTTCTAAAGCTTTATCAGCCTCAAGAGAAGCTCTGTCGATCTGATCAGGCTGATTAAGTCCGCCTTCTTTTAGATCATTAAGGGTATCTGCTGCTTGCCCGATTAAAGATTTCTTCCAATTAAGGAGCTTTTGACGGAAATACTCCAACTGCATTTCATTCATATATTCTTCATCGGCAGAAGGTCTATAATCCGGGGGAAGGATGACTGCATTTTCCATAAATTTAACTCCTTAATATTTCAATATTTTAACCTTAGAACAATTATAGCAGGTAACATATAAAATTTCGTAAAAAAATCAAGTAAAATTGACGTTTTATCACCCATAAGAACTAAGAAGTTAATTTAGCCAGTTCCACCTCAACCCTAAGTTCTATTTCCGCCATAATTTCCTGTAGCTTTGGATCACTGGATTCTGCCTGATGTTCTTTAACCATTCTGGCGGTTTCAATCAATTTATCCTTAGACATATAGCCAAGCAATAAAGCATCTCTGATTTCTTCAAGTTTTTCCAAGAGAGAATAACCTCTTTTAATGAGTTTTTTTCTTATTTCTCTTTCTTCTTCACTCCCCACCATTTGGGTAGCAAATATAGCATCTGCAACAGATATCCCTGAAGTTCCGCCAACCTGTTGAGATTTTTTAGCCATGGTTTCGTTAAGATAAGCGGAAAAACTCTCCCCACCTGATGTTTTTTTGACTCCTTTTGAAGTATTAATATCGGTCGTTTTATTTATGTCGTTAATTTTAATCAAACGCCCCTCCTTTATTGGAAAGTCCAAGTAATAACATTATTTTCATCATTAGAGCAGCTTTCGGAAGCTTTTTTCACGGTAATAGGCAGAGCGTTATTGTCTCCAAACTTAACCCCGTTAATAGGTAATTTAAAAGTATTATTGTTTATTTTAAGCTGAAAAACATCTGCTCCTTCTGTACTACTCCAATTTATCTGACTCAAATTCATACAAGTGCGTAAAGAAAGCTTATAAAAGGTAACATCAAAAAAATCATCTCCCAAAGAAGATGTTTCTATAGTTACCTCACCATTAAGTCTGTGAACAATTTCTCCATTAACAAGCATTTGCGAGGGGATAAGCTGTTCATCCTTCATTTTCTGAGGGGTCATTTCAGAAGAAAGTTCGGCATAATTTCCTTCTAATCTATAACGAGCTGTAATATTTTTTTGAATTTCTCTGATTTCATTTGCCACCATATTTTGCCGAAACATCTCATACATATTACCAATAAGTTTAACGGCAGCTACAGACAAAACCGTCACGACGGATATGGCGGCAATAGCCTCCATCATTGTTGTGCCTTTTTGATCAGACTCAAGCATATTTTCTCCTAACAAAACTTTCTTTAAGAATATCATTAAAAGTTTCAGTAAACAATCTTTTTGTAATATAAATTTACTTTCATTTTATAAAAAATAAGTTATAGTATTAGCTGTCGTAGATATTTGAATGCAAGTATCTGAAAACAATTAAACTTTATAAAGGAAATTCTAATATGAAGAACACAATTGCTTTAATGGCTGCGGCTTCTGCATTTGCTTTTGCTGCCAATGCCAGTGCTATGGAATTTACCCCCTATGTAGCAGCAGACTACACTTATACCGATGTTCAAAATATTGCTGAGGTTCATGGTGGTAAAGTTTCTGTTGGTACCGATTACAACAAATATTTCGGAACCGAAGTTTTCTATCAACGCACAGGTTCTGACCGCGTTCATTCTGATGGAGAAACCAATGAATATTCTCTCCAGAGCTATGGTTTGGATATAAACGGTTATTTGCCTCTGGGTTGTGACCAAACCTTTGCTTTGGTAGGAACGGCTGGTATTGCTAACATTGATGTTAAATATAAAAACCCCGGTGAAAGCCGCAAAACCGAGAATGGTTTAGGTTACCGCTTGGGTGCCGGTTTTGAATATGATCTCACCAGCAACGTAGCTGTTAGAGCATTGTATCGCTATACCTTTGCTGACAAACTCGGTGGCTTAGACCACATGAACGAATACTCTTTGGGTGTTAAATACTCTTTCTAATAAGCGGTATTTGTTAATATTGAAAAGGAAGGGTAAAAAACCTTCCTTTTTTTCTTATAAAAAATATATGGAAAAAAAATATAAACCGTTTATATTGTCTTGCGTAAATAAACAACAAGGTGCTGAAAATGAAAAAAATTTTATCTTTTTGCCTCCTGCTGTTAAGCTTGAGTGCTTGTTCCAAAACAGAAGACCAAAACCAAGATACGTCACAAAAACCTGAAGCTTCTACCGGAATAGACAGTGAAAAGGTATTTTCTTTTGATATTAATACCCTAAAACCAGGTTGCGATAATGAAAGCCAAATTGTTTGCGCCATTAATGCCAGCATAAAATGCACCATAAACCCGGCTTTTGCCGAATGTGCAGAACTCAAGGCATATATGCCAAACTTTATATTTATGGAAGATGAAAGCTTACAGCGCCCAACATCCCAATCATATAAAATAACAAAAATAAAACCTCTCCCCGATGGAACAGTAGAGGTTTACACTCAAAGCACTTGCAACGGCAACTGGTTTGGCTTGTGTAACGGTAATATCATCTATGTAATGGATTACCAAAACAATCGTTGGATAGTAAAAGATTTATATGCGGTAGAAATCTAATTTTCTGCCAAAACTTTATCAAGAACATCCATAAAAGCTCGGCTCACTTGAGATTCAGGACCGAGCTCTTTTTTTTGCACTTCAAAACGCTCATCAGAATTCATTTGGTCAAGATCGGCTTTAAGTGAGGAATTAACGGGAATTTCTCCGCTACGATTAATATAAGATATATCCCGATTATAATCATCAAACTTTTTTTGATAATCCGGAACATAAAAATGAACCGATTCTTTCTGTATAGCTTCCAATTTATCAACAGTTTTAATTATTTCTGCCGAATTAATTTCAACCACTTCTTTTTTAGGTAATGGGGGTAATTTTTCCGGCTGATTAAATTGGACTTCTTTAGGCATAAAGAAATCAGGTTGAAGTTGTTTTCTGACATATTTTCCATAGGCCGTAACCGATAATCCGACAGAAACCAACAATACAATCATTATAAAAAATTTTTGCGGCATAAATAATGCTCCATCAACCATAATTTAACCAATCAACTGTATAATAAAATACATGAAAAAGCTTTTTTTTATATTAACACTTTTATTTTTTCCGACATCAGGCTTCAGCGCGTGTCCGGAAATTAGTTCCGCACCGAAAATAGAATTATATACCTCCTATGGTAAACTTAAATATGATTTGAGCAAAAACAATCAACAAATAACAAAATTAGCGGAAAAACAAGGAATTATAGAAAAAGGGCTTTTTGCTTCAGGCCTTTCTACAATCAACGTAAATATGGATATTACACTAAAAACCGTCGGAGATATAATTGGCAAATATGATTTTTGTGTTTACCCGACAACAGTAAAATTATCCATCTATTACAGCAATCCAACCATTTATATATCCAAACAACTTATTCCCAACAGTTGCGAATATAATGTTGTCTTAAGACATGAACAAACACACCAACAAATAAACAAGACAGCTTTGGATTATTTTCTTCCGTTATTTAATGAGGCTGCAAAAAAGATTTCTACCAACATAAAACCTATTAATGTAAAAAACCTCTCAGATATAGATAAAGCCTCTGCCAAGTTAACGGAAGAATATAATAAAAAACTCTCTCCCTTGCTTGAATTTTTCAAACAAGAACTATTAAAAGAACAATTGAAATTAGACAATCAAACAAATTATCAACATGAAAACACCTTATGCCGATAATTTTTTAGCGTCTTTCAAAACAAAATCCAAAAAGCTCATCAAACCTTTATAAGCATAATCGATATAAGTTTTATCTTTAGCAGAATTGTTATGATAATAAATTCTGACTGTTGTCATTCCGGCTTGTTTAGCATATTCAAGATTAGAATAACTATCGTCAACAAATACGCAATCCTGAGGATTTACACCTATTTTCTGACAATAGCGTTTATAGACATCGGCGCTTTCATTTTTCTTATATACGCCAAAATCCTCCACGGAATAATAACGATTTTTAAAGAAGTTCCAAAGACCAAGATGTTTCAGAATTTTTTCAGAAGCGTATCTGTCACTGGCTGTAAAAACGTATTGTTCAGCGGGAACCTTTTCCAATTTTTCAAGTAAATTATCATAAGGAACAATTTTATCTACCGGTTTACGTTTATGATAAGCAATAAAAAGATCTTTAGGATTAATACCATAGTCCCTGAAAAAGATTTCGCCCCCATCACGATAAATCTTAAAAGATTCTGTCACCAAATTTTTAGTCGTTTCAAAATCAAGCTTAAGTCCCAAATCCTCAATCAAGGCTTGAGCCATTGTTGCATCCAATAAATCGGCAAATTCTTCGGTTTTATTATAAAGCGTGTCATCCAAATCATAAATAATGACATTTTTACCAAAGACCACTATAAACTCCTTTTTTTATTTATTTCAAACAACCTTGGTAATATTACCCAAATAGATAAATTCGTCAACCAAATACTTGAATGATAGATATTTTTAAATATATCAAAAAAGGTTACAACAACGAACAAAGAGGAAAGATATGATAAAAAAGATTTCTATATTAAGTTTGGCTTTGGTATCTTTAATAAATTTTGAAGTAAAAGCACAAGAACAAACTCAAGCTGAGGTTGGCAATCCGGGATCTGCTAATATGATGATGGTAGAGGAAGGATATATTGTAGAAAATACAACACCGCAAGAGGTTTTATCACAAGAACAAAACACGGATTCTGCAACAACAGTTGACCAAGTAACAGGTATAGAAACCCCTGATAGCCTGGATATAGAAGAAGATGAAACTATTATACAAAAAGACTAAATTTTGATAATTTAAGAGAGGCTGTTAACTGTTCCAAACAGCCTCTTTAATTTTTGTTTGTAAAAAACTGTTGTGTTCATTAAGTTCTTCCTCGCTCAAAGCAAAATTTCTTGCCGGCCTTAAAGTTTTTTGCAGTTGAACGGTTTCAATATTTTTTTCAATCTTTGACTTTTTGGCATCAAGCAACAAGCTCGGCTCTTTTCCGCCCAAAAGTTCCAAATAGACTTCAGAAAGCAACTGAGCATCGAGCAAAGCGCCGTGAAAAGTACGACTGCTGTTATCAACCTCAAACCTTTTACACAAAGCATCCAAGCTGCACCTAGAACCCGGAAACAAAAGTCTGGCAATTTCCAAAGTATCGACCACCCTGCTCCATTCAAATTCAGGTTTTCCGATTTGCTTTAATTCATAGTTTACAAAATTAATATCAAAAGAGGCGTTGTGGGCAACCAAAGTTGCATCGCCCACAAAATTAAGCCAATCATCGGCAATTTTTTCAAAGGTTGGAAAATCTTTCAAAAAATCATATGTCAAACCATGAACTTTAACAACCTCTTCCGGCACATCTCTTTCCGGGTTAATATATTGATGAAAAGTCACCCCCGTTGGCATATGGTTAATAAGCTCAACGGCGCCAATCTCAACCAATCTGTCGCCTTTTGCGTAGTCAAAGCCTGTTGTTTCGGTATCAAATACAATTTCTCTTGTCATAAATTAGCTTCCAATCCTTTAATTATATTAATTAATTCGACCTTAAGTAAGTTTTTGGGTTTATCGGTATTAATCACCACATCTGCCAACATTTTTTTATGTTCATTATTCATTTGCACATTATTTATCTTATCAAAATCTTCGGCAGAAACATTATCTCTTTTCATGACACGTTGTTTTTGAATATCATAATCAACATCCGCCACCAAAATCAAGTCACAATACTTATCCCACCCCATTTCAAACAACAAGGCAACATCAACAAAAAATATATCTGAACAATAGGCGTTATCTCTGATAACTTTTTTTAAGTTTTGACGCAAAAAAGGATGAATAAGACTTTCCAATAGTTTTAGTTTACTTTTATCATTAAAAACCAAATTACGCAAAGCTCGCTTATCGGCAACACCATTATTAACGGTTCCGGGAAAATGCTTTTCCAAGGTTTTCAAAAAATCCGGAGAAAAATACAAACGCCGAACCCAACCATCAATATCAAAAACGGTATACCCCAAAGAATTGGCAATCTTAGCCAAAGTAGTCTTTCCACACCCGATAGAACCGGTAATAGCCACAAGCAACATAAAAAAAACATCCTCTTATCAAAAGGTTAAATAAGTTATAAACAGAAGTTGTATTTTCTGTGCATAACTCACCCCTACCCTACCTTTTATAACTTTTTATCACCGCAAAGTAAAATTTAATCTCTCAACTTACGCACAGGCTCAAATTTGATTCACAATATGTGGATAACAAAACTTACTAACAACCGACAAAAACAAGCTTAACAACATTAGTTAATTGAAAAAGCTAAAACATTAATAAATTATTAACAAATTTCCTCAAGTTTATTAACAAAGAGTTAAAATCTTAATAACCAGAAGATAAAAAAATAATCAACAGATCACACAAAGATTCACAAACAACAAAAACATTTTAAAAATATATTATTGGCCCTGCGGGGCTGTTCATAAAAGAGCCTTATAATATTAATTGACAGAAGGTAAAAAAACTCTTATAAAAAAATCACAAATATCCCTCCTATTTAATCATTTCCAAAAAAGGTTTCCATGAATTTAAAAGAATTAAAACAAAAGTCTCCGACTGAGTTGTTAACTCAAGCAGAGGATTTAGGTATAGAAGATGCCTCTTCTATGCGTGTACAAGATTTAATGTTTGCTATTTTGAAAAAAGTAGCAGGCGAAGATCAGACCATCACCGGTGAAGGCACCATAGAGGTCATGCAAGACGGTTTTGGTTTTTTGCGTTCGGCTCAATCAAACTATCTAGCCGGCCCTGATGACATATATGTATCACCGGCTCAGGTTAAAAGATTTGGTTTAAGGACCGGAGATACGGTTGAAGGAGAAATCAGAGCGCCCAAAGATAATGAGCGTTATTTTGCATTAGTGAAAGTAAATAAGATAAATTTTGATGATCCCGAGAAATCAAAATTAAGGGTAAATTTTGATAACTTGACGCCGCTTTATCCGACGGAGAAGCTTAATTTTGATATTATTTGCGGAGAAAAAGACTATACCACAAGGGTAATTGATTTGATATCTCCGCAGGGAAAAGGCCAGCGTGGTTTGATTGTGGCCCCTCCCCGCACCGGTAAAACGGTAATGTTGCAAAATATTGCGCATGCCATAGCCACCAACCACCCCGAATGCTATTTGATGGTGCTGTTGATAGATGAGCGCCCGGAAGAGGTAACAGACATGACTCGCTCAGTTAAAGGAGAGGTAATATCATCAACATTTGATGAACCGGCGAGCCGGCATGTTCAGGTTGCCGAGATGGTAATAGAAAAAGCCAAGCGTTTGGTAGAAACCAAGAAGGATGTTGTAATTTTACTGGATTCCATTACTCGTTTGGGCAGAGCCTATAATACAGTGATTCCATCATCGGGCAAGGTTTTAACCGGTGGTGTAGACGCCAATGCTCTGCAAAGACCGAAACGCCTGCTTGGTGCGGCCAGAAATGTTGAAGAAGGCGGTTCCTTAACCATTATTGCCACAGCGTTAATAGATACGGGTTCTCGCATGGATGAGGTTATTTTTGAAGAGTTTAAGGGAACGGGTAACTCAGAAATTATTCTTGATAGAAAACTAACTGATAAACGTTTGTTCCCGACCATAGACATTACACGTTCCGGCACCAGAAAAGAAGAACTTTTGGTAGATAAAGAACGTTTAACCAAGATGTGGGTTTTGCGCCGCGTCTTAATGCAGATGGGCATGACGGACGGCATGGAATTCTTGCTTGATAAATTAAGGATAAGCAAAGATAATAATGATTTCTTTGCGAATATGAATTCTTAAATTAAAAAAGCTTCCTTTAATAAGGAAGCTTTTTTTTATTATTGATTATATTTTCAATAAAATTTTTTACATCGAACATATTATCAAAAATGTTATTTATACCCAT
>CALXVW010000007.1 GCA_944392185.1 uncultured Alphaproteobacteria bacterium | reverse complement strand
TAACGCAGTTATAAATATTGAAGAAGGAGCCCATGTTTATACAGAGGGTGGTACTGTTGCTGATAGAGTTTATTCCGGCATTTTAAATGTTGCGGGAAATTTATATTGTAATGGACACATAGCAACGCTATCAACTAATTGTCATATCAATATTGGTTCAACAGCTCAGGTTTATTTTAATTATAATGGCAGTGGCCTTTCTGTTGGTGCCAGTAGTACCAATCCCAACATTCTAGACATTGCGGCGGGAGCAAGAATAGCTTTTGAGAAGAATGGTGCTACCAAGTGGTATGAGGTTCAAGAGGATTACAATTACACAGCCTCAACAACCGGGGTTAATATTTCTTATGATAATGCCGAAAGTATTTTAAATGTAGCTAACACCGGTTCATGGAAGACGGCCAAAGATATCATTGCCGAACAAGAGCAAAAAAATCAGGAAGAAGAAAATAACACAAGCTTGGTAGAAACAGATGATTTAATCAGCTATCAGACACAGTATAATAAAGTTTTGTCACAATATGACTCTCTTATTAAAGATGCAGAGTATAAAGGGATTAACCTTTTGCAGAATGATAAGCTAACAGTCAAGTTCAATGAAGACAATACCGCTAGCCTAAATGTGCAAGGCAAGGATATGAGCCTTAAGGCTCTGGGGCTGACAACTTTGTCATGGGAAAAACAAAATGATGTTGTGAACAGCTTGGCAGAGATTGCCAGTGCGTTGAAAAGCATTCGCAACTACTCAGCAGAGCTTGGCAACAACTACTCAATCATCACCACGCGCCAGGACTTTACCGAGAGTTTGGTTAATGTTTTAACTGAGGGGGCGGATAAGTTGACATTGGCGGATATGAATGAGGAGAGCGCCAATATGCTGGCTCTGCAAACCCGCCAACAATTAGCGATTAACTCCCTTTCTCTTGCAAGCCAAGCAAGTCAAAGTATTCTTAAGCTATTCTAGGCACCCAAGATTAGCAAGCCGTAAAAAAAACGCTTTGTAAGGAGCGGCTTTTTTTACGGCTAAGTAATGCCACTGGTCTCTGACCAGCCGGGGCGTTCCCCGGCGGTCGATTGACCGTTTAACAGCTCTAGAAATTCTTCTTCGTTTAAGACGGTTATTCCGAGCTCGGCGGCTTTGGCTGCTTTGGAGCCGGCGTCTGCTCCTTGCACAACATAGTCCGTATTTTTGGAAACAGAGCCTGCAACTTTGGCGCCTGCATCAAGAGCCTTGGCTTTGGCCTCAGAGCGTGTCATCTTCTCTAATGTTCCGGTAAAAACAACAGTCTTTCCGCTTAAGGGAGAATCGTAGTTGGCGGTATCAACAAAGTCTTCAACCGTGATTTGCTCTAACAAGCGGTTGATGATTTCTATGTTGTGCGGCTCCTGGAAAAACTCCACCATATCTGTTGCCATGGAGGCACCAACGCCGTCAATAGAAACCAGTTTGCCGGTTTCTTTGGTTATCATGTCTTGCATGAAATGTTGAAAGCTTCCATAGTTTTTGGCCAGCAACAACGAGGTTGCCGCACCGACTTGGCGAATTCCTAAAGCATAAATAAAACGCGGCAGTGAAATTTTACGTTTGGCATTGATGGCTTTAAATAAATTTTCAACCGATTTTTTACCCCAACCTTCTTTTCTCTCCAAATGTAAACCAGTGCCGGCGGAGAACAAGTCATCACCGCCTCGGTTGCGTTGTTCTATCGTAAAAATATCAGCCGGCGTTTTTAAGATGCCTTCTTGGTAAAAGTCTTCAATAATCTTATCTCCGAGGCCGGCAATGTCAAAAGCATCCCTAGAGACAAAGTGAATTAGCCTTTCTTTGGCTTGGGCAGGGCAGCTCAAGCCCCCAGTACAGCGGCGGACGGCTTCATCTTCTTCACGGATGGCGTGAGCTCCGCAAATCGGGCAGGTGGTTGGAAACTCAAATTCTTTGCTTGCTTCTTTGCGTTTGGGTAAAATAACCTCAACAATTTGAGGAATGACATCGCCGGCGCGCTGAACCACAACCGTGTCACCGATACGAATGTCTTTGCGTTTGATTTCATCTTCATTGTGCAAAGTGGCATGCGAAACAATTACTCCACCGACATTGATTGGTTCCAAATCCGCCACCGGAGTCAGTGCGCCGGTGCGTCCAACCTGTATTCTGATATTGTTGATGGTTGTCAGCGCTTGTTCTGCCGGAAATTTGTGCGCTACCGCCCAACGTGGGGTGCGGGTTAAAAAGCCCAAGCGCTCTTGCAAGGCAATGGAGTTGACTTTGTAGACCACGCCGTCAATATCATAAGGGAGAGATGCTCTGATTTCCATTAGCTTTGCAAAGCTTTTTTCTATATCCTTAATGTTTTGGCAAAGAGTGTTGTTGGGGTTGGTTGGGAATCCCCATTGTCTTAGGTGATTAAAGAAGTCTGCCTGCGAATCCCAAACACGCTCAGAGACCTCGCCCCAAGTATAAGCAAATAAGCTTAGTTTTCTTTCCGCCGTGATTTTGGGGTCAAGTTGCCGCAAAGATCCGGCTGCGGCATTGCGCGGGTTGGCAAAAGTTTTTTTGCCTTCAGTCTCATATTTTTGATTGAGGGCAAAAAAGTCGGCTTTGGCCATATAGACCTCGCCGCGAACTTCCAAAATTTCCGGTGCATTCTCAATCTTTAAGGGAAGTTGGCGAATGGTTTTTAAGTTCTCAGTAATATCTTCACCGGTTACACCGTCGCCACGGGTGGCTCCTTGCACAAAAATACCGTTTTCATAGCGGGCAGAGAAAGATAAACCATCAATTTTGGGCTCACTCATAAAGGGAATATCTTCAGAGGTGTTTAAAAATCGTTTGACACTTAAGATAAAATCTTCAACTTCTTCTATTGAAAAGACATCCGCGAGCGACAGCATCGGGAAACGATGGATAACTTTTGAAAAGCCGCTTTTAACCGCTGCGCCAACGCGCTTTGAAGGGCTGTCTTGGCGAATAAGCTCCGGGAATCTTTTCTCAATATCCATGTTGCGGTGTTTGAGTTTGTCATATTCGGCATCGCTTAAATAAGGTGCGTCATTTTGATAATAGGCAATATCAGACTTTGCCATTTCGCGAGCAAGATATTCTAGCTCGGCGGCAGCTTCTTCTTTTGTTAGTTCGTTGATGTCTTTCATTTTATCCCTCTTATTTCGTATCTAATAATATATGCGTTTTGTCTCTAAAAGCTATAAAAATTTATACTTTTGCATAAGTCTTTTCGGCTCAAAAATACTTGCATCGGGAAGGTAAATGGTGTATAAAAAAATTTATCAAAATGTATTATTAAAACAGTAAGGTTATGAGAAAAATTATTGTATTGTTTGCAATGCTGTTTGGTGTTGTCAATGCTGAGGCGCAAGCCACAATCTCTGAGCGCTATTATGTTAATCGGGCAAAGGCAGAACTTAAGGCTGAAGAGGCAGCGAAGGAAACCAAAGTCATTGTGGTGGGAGCACAGGAGGGCATCCTTTCTTATGTTGTCCGTGATGGTAAAAGAACGGATTATAAGCCGAAGGTGGTGGTTAAAGAAGAGCGGAAGGAATATGTTTGGTATGTTCCTTTGGCTTTTGAAAAACCCAAAGATATGGTGTCAAAACCGGTCGAACCAAAGGTCGATGAGAATGCGTTTGCAAAGCTTTTGCAGAATCTTTATGCTGACGGCTGGACGATGGTTTTTTCTTACGGGACATCATCCGGAGAGGTTTATATCTTTGAAAAAAGAGTCACAAAAGCAAAAAGCCGTCTCAAATGAGACGGCTTTTGTCTGTTTTTATTTTTAGGTTAGAGAGGGGCAACAATCATCATCATTTGTTTGCCTTCAAGTTTGGGTTCAGACTCCAGTTTGCAAACCGAATCCAGATCATCAAGCAAGCGCATCAGGACGGTTCTGCCCATGTCGTTGGCGCTCAATTCACGGCCCTTATAACGCATGGTGAATTTAACCTTGTTGCCTTCGCTCAAGAATTTCTTGGCCTGTTTAACTTTGACCTCATAGTCGTGAGTGTCAATCATTGGGCGCAGTTTTAGTTCTTTAATTTCAACCACTTTCTGGTTCTTTTTGGCTTCGGCTTTGCGCTTTTGAGTTTCGTATTTATATTTGCCGTAGTCTAGGACTTTGCATACAGGAGGATTTGCTTGGGGAGAAATCTCTATCAAATCAAGTCCGGCATCATCTGCAATTCTAAGGGCTTCCTGAATGGAAACGATACCTCTGTTTTCTCCGGTTTCATCAATTAAACGAACTTCTCTTACTCTGATAGCTTCGTTAATGCGCGGTCCGTCATCTTCTCGTACTGGCGCATTGGTATTATCTCTTATTATTGTATCCTCCTAATGAATTGTTAAAACGCAATCATAATACAAGACAAATATAAGTTTTCAAGATTAAAATTTAATTAAATCAATGAATTTTGAAAATTATTCGTTGTTTTGAAAAAACTCTATGATATTCACGTGTAAAGCATCTGAGATGGCATAGAGAATGTTTATTGAGGGGTTGGTGCGGCCGTTTTCAATTTCGGACAGGTAGGAGCGGTCGATACCTATCTCGACTGCTAGTTCAATTTGAGGAATGTTTTTTCCTTTGCGAATTTGGCGAATCTTGTTACCGATGCTTTGTAGTCTGTTTGTCAAAATTCCACTCCTTAAGTATTTTTTCGTATAGGAGTGTATGCTTGAGTCATTCAAATTGTGTTGACTATAATCAACAATAATGATATAGTTGCATTAATAGACAAAATTTCTGATAGGGGAGAGGAAAAATGATTTCTAAAGAACAATTGGTAAGTGCTACCAATTACATAAGAAACGTTGATATCGATGTCGTGACGGGTGATATGGGCGATTTAGATTCTCAGAAACGCTTAAAAGACCGGATAAGTTATGAAGTTGGAGGAAGTGTAAAAGTTAGTGAAGGTAAAGATATTGAGCTTAAGGAGCGGGCACAGAAGGAATGTGAGGCACTGTGGGCAGAGAGAAAAAATTATTATTTAGATCTCAATAATGACGTTGGGGGTGTGGATTTAGGTCTAAAGTATTATGAGCGCGATTTTAGCAAATATGAGGAAGAATTGGCGTTAAAATTATATGGTCTGGATCAGTATAATAAGATAGCAGAAAGAAGACAACTTGTTGAAGATATCAGTGCGCATAAAGATGAAACGACTTCCTTTATGGTGAAGGAGAGAGGAAAATATGAAAGATATGGTTTTGATAAGGAGAGTGTTTATAGTGCTATTGTGGGTAATTTAGCTAAATCTGATGATAAAAAGATTGATGTTCCCAAGCCTAAACTGAAAAAGATGTCATTTATGGATAAAATGAAGAAGCGTTTGACGGGTAAATGTCAAGTTGAAGAAGATAATAAAAGAATACAGAGACAGTATGATGAGTTTACGGAAAATTTACAAAAACTGTTTTCCGGTGTTGATGTTGGATATATAGGGGATTCAGCCGCTCGTTTGGGGGACTTGGAAAAGTTTAAGGATGTTGGCGAGATCCGAGATCGAGAGGCGATTGATCTTAACAGAAGATTGAAGGAATATATTGAGGCTAAAAGATATGAGGCTATTAAAAGGTCTGCTGTGAATAATTTTAATGAGCAGCATAAAGATGAGTTTGCGGAAATTAAGGAAATCAGAGTGAAGAGGGAAAGAGATGCTGAATTGGTAAAGGCTAAAAGGGTTGTAGCTGAAATTTCTAATCCGCAATTTAGAGATGTTGATGTTGCTAAAGATGATGCAGGGAAAGCAGAGGTGGCTGAAAAAAGATATTTGGCTAGAAAGATATTGAAAGATAGAGGCCTGTTATCTCAACCAAATAAACCTACAGTTAAGAGAGAGGTTTCCAAGGATATGGTTCGTCAGGTAGCTCAATCTAGTCGCCAGTAGTCTCGAGAAACTTAAAACCTCATGACAGAATCATGAGGTTTTTTTGTTGTATTTAAAACATTGTGAGGAGCGATACAAAAGAGATTCTTATTTTTAAGGGGAAAAATATCTAGCCCCCAAGAATCTGTTATATAAGGAATCCTTATTTTTTATAAAAAAAGAATCTATTTGTGAGAAAAGTAAGGGCGTAAACAGCTTGACAAACAGAATTTTGAATATTAATATTGTGTACAATCAACGGGTTACAAATTTACACAGAAAAACTTAAAAAAAGATGAAAAAAGTTGTTGACATTAGCAAACTAGTGTCATATAACCCCAATCACCAACGCGGTGATGAATGTTGCTGCTGAGGTAGGTTATAGGACAGAGTAAATAAGGAAGAGGATACGCAGGCGGTATATGTGATAATATATACAAGTCTGAGTATAGTAAAGGAACCAAATAGATTCTTTATGAGTAATCAGGCTAGGGTTAGACACCATTTTAATATGAGAGTTTGATCCTGGCTCAGAACGAACGCTGGCGGCAGGCTTAACACATGCAAGTTGAACGAGAATATTTGATAGCTTGCTATTAGATATGAAAGTAGCGCACGGGTGAGTAATACATGGGAACATACCTATTTGTACGGAATAACTTCTGGAAACGGATGCTAATACCGTATAAGCCCTGAGGGGGAAAGATTTATCGCGAATAGAATGGCCCATGGCAGATTAGGCAGTTGGTGGGGTAACGGCCTACCAAACCGACGATCTGTAGCTGGTCTGAGAGGACGATCAGCCACATTGGGACTGAGACACGGCCCAGACTCCTACGGGAGGCAGCAGTGAGGAATATTGGGCAATGGGGGGAACCCTGACCCAGCCATGCCGCGTGAGTGATGAAGGTTTTCGAATTGTAAAGCTCTTTCGGGTGTGACGATGATGACGGTAGCACCTAAAGAAGCCCCGGCAAACTTCGTGCCAGCAGCCGCGGTAATACGAAGGGGGCGAGCGTTGTTCGGAATTACTGGGCGTAAAGGGTGTGTAGGTTGACGTGTAAGATAGCGGTGAAATACCTGAGCTCAACTTAGGAATTGCCATTATAACTATGCGTCTAGAATTATAGAGAGGATAGCGGAATACCCAGTGTAGAGGTGAAATTCGTAGATATTGGGTAGAACACCGGTGGCGAAGGCGGCTATCTGGCTATATATTGACACTGAGGCACGAAAGCATGGGGATCAAACAGGATTAGATACCCTGGTAGTCCATGCTGTAAACGATGAATGCTGGTTGTCGGCTATTGTGTCGGTGACGAAGTTAACGCGATAAGCATTCCGCCTGGGGAGTACGGCCGCAAGGTTAAAACTCAAAGGAATTGACGGGGACCCGCACAAGCGGTGGAGCATGTGGTTTAATTCGATGCAACGCGAAGAACCTTACCAACTCTTGACATCCTCATCGGGGGGCACAGAGATGAGCCCTTTCAGTTAGGCTGGATGAGTGACAGATGCTGCATGGCTGTCGTCAGCTCGTGTCGTGAGATGTTGGGTTAAGTCCCGCAACGAGCGCAACCCTTGCTATCAGTTGCCATCAGGTAGAGCTGGGCACTCTGGTAGGACTGCCGGTGACAAGCCGGAGGAAGGTGGGGATGACGTCAAGTCATCATGGCTCTTACGAGTTGGGCTACACACGTGCTACAATGGCGCTTACAGAGGGCAGCGAGGCTGCGAGGCCGAG
>CALXVW010000006.1 GCA_944392185.1 uncultured Alphaproteobacteria bacterium | reverse complement strand
AGGCCGCCCAGATTGCCATCTATGGCTCTTTGTTGCCCCAAGAAAATGCTGCTTTAAGCGGAGAATAATGCTAAATTTTACTTGAAAATTAGCGCCAATCTGCTAACTATACCAAAGGAGAGCGGCGGGTTGACCTTTCGCCAACCCGGTCAGGTCCGGAAGGAAGCAGCCGTAACGAATCCGGTTGAGGTCGCTTGCTCTCCACTTTTTGAACTCTTTCTTGATTGAAGTTTTTATGGCTGAAGATACTCAAAATAAAGAAAACTATGTGGTTTTGGCCCGCAAGTATCGCCCCCAGAATTTTAACGAGCTTCTGGGGCAAGATGCTCTGGTGCAAACCCTTACCAACGCCATAAAAAACAATCGGCTTCACCATGCATATATCCTGACCGGAATCAGAGGTGTGGGTAAAACCACCACCGCCAGAATTATTGCCAAAGCGCTTAACTGCACAGGCAAAGACGGTCATGGCGGGCCGACAATCAACCCCTGCGGTATTTGCGAAAACTGCCGCGCCATCTCTGAGTCCAGACATATCGATGTTTTGGAGCTTGATGCTGCATCCAGAACAGGTGTTGATGATATGCGCGAAATCTTAGACGGTGTGCGCTATAAACCAACTAATGCCCGCTACAAAATATACATCATCGACGAAGTGCACATGCTTTCAAAAAGCGCGTTTAATGCCTTGCTTAAGACTTTGGAAGAGCCGCCTTCTCATGTTATATTTATCTTTGCCACAACCGAAATTCGCAAAGTGCCCGTCACCGTTTTATCTCGCTGCCAAAGATTTGACTTACAGCGGTTGACTATTGATACCTTGGTTAATCACTTTAAAAACATTATTGCCAAAGAAGGCTTGAGCGCTGAAGATGAGGCTTTGCACCTTATTGCCAAAGCTGCCGACGGCTCTTGCCGTGATGGCTTGTCTCTTTTGGATCAGGCAATATCTTTGGGTGGCGGCGCAGTTAAAACCGATGTTGTCAAAAACATGATCGGTCTTGCTGATCGTACTCAAACTTTTGATTTGTTTGAAAAGCTTTTGGCCGGTAAGGTTGATGCCGTGGTGCAGAATTTGGCAGAAATGTATAAAAACGGTGCCACTCCCTTAACTGTTTTGCAAGATTTGATTAATATCACCCATTTGCTGGCCAAGGTTAAGATTATTCCGGCCTTTGCCAACGATGATAGCCTTTCTGAAAGCGAAAAGGAGTTTTGTGCCAGAGTGGCGCCAAATGCTCCGATTGCTATTCTTTCTAAAATCTGGCAGATGATGATTAAAGGCTTGTCCGAACTTTCTTTGGCGCCGGTTCAGATAGATGCGCTTGAGATGATACTCATTAGGATTGCATATTCTGCCAGCTTACCAACGCCGCTTGAGATTCTCAACGACGTAAAAAAAAAATCTGAATTAGCCCCAACTATCGCTGTGGCGTCTAGGCCGGCACAAGCTCAGCCTGCCGTAGTGCCTTCTGCTAAACAGGCGGAGACTGTTTCAGAAGGAAAAGGTTTGACATTTAACTCTCCTGAAGAACTGGCCGCTTATTTGGAAAGCTCTAAAAAAGTTTTGATGGCATATACCTTTAAGCATGATATCTCTTTTAGTGAATTTGCTCAGGGCAAGATGAAAATCACCGCCTCTGATAAAATCAACAACGATTTTTTGCTGAATTTACAAAATATTCTTATTGAGGCAACCGGAAGAAAGTGGGATATTGAGGTTTTGCGAGGGCATTTGGGCGAAACGATTGCTGACAAAGAAGAAGCCGCCGACAACGCCAACAAAAAAAGTGTTTCTGACCTGCCGCTGGTCAAGGCTATTTTGGCTGAGTTTAAGGGCGCCAAGATTGAAACTCTAATGCGCAAAATCAGCTCAACCGATGAAGATGAGGCTGAAGAAGCAACAAGCTCGTTTAACAGCTATGAAGATAATGATAACTATTTTGATGAGGATTTGTAAAAATGATGAATATTCAAGGCATTATGAAGCAAGCACAAATGATGCAAAAGAAAATGGAAGAAGAGCAAGCCAAACTTGCACAGGAAGAAGTTGAAGGATCTTCCGGCGGCGGTATGGTTAAGGTTACCTTAAACGGCAAATTTGAGATGAAAAAGCTCTCTCTTGATAGTAGCCTTGTTGATCCTCAGGATGTGGAAGTTTTGGAAGATTTGATTGTGGCTGCCTATAATGATGCCAAAAACAAGGTTGATGCCAAAATGCAAGACAGCATGAATGCCTTGAGCGGCGGGCTTAACCTCGGCGGTTTGAAACTTCCGTTCTAGCGTTTTATTTCTGGTAAAAAAGAGAAAGATAATGGCCGGAAACGAAATTGAAAAACTGGTTAAGCAAATTGCCAAACTGCCCTCTTTAGGTACGCGCTCGGCCAGAAGAATTGTCCTGCATCTGCTTAAGAAAAAAGAAACATCTCTTTTGCCGTTGATTGAGGCCCTAAACGAGGTGGCAACAAATATTCAAACTTGTGAAATCTGCGGCAACTTTGATACGGTTTCGCCCTGCTCGGTTTGCACATCAACAACCAGAGATTCTAAAATTCTTTGCGTAGTGCAAGATGTGGCTGATTTGTGGGCAATGGAGCGTGTATCCCAATTTAAAGGCAAATATCATGTGCTGGGAGGCGTTTTATCGGCTCTGGAGGGGGTTGTGCCCGAAGACTTGAACATTGAACCTCTTCTTAAAAGAATCGCTTCTGAGGGCGTGCAGGAGGTTATTTTGGCTCTGCCGGCAACTGTGGATGGGCAAATTACCGCTCACTACCTTTCTTCTCGCCTCAAGGACTTTAATGTTAAGATAACAACCCTTGCGCAAGGAATCCCCATGGGAGCCGAGCTCGATTACATGGATGAAGGCACCCTGCAACTGGCTCTTAACTCTAGAAAAGCTTTGTAGTTCCGAACCCTGATAAATTTCTCAGGGTTCGGAAATTCTTTTTAATCCTGCAACAAAATCCGGACTTTTTTGCCATAGTATTTGGCCAAGGCATAGACAGCACCCATGTTTATGCCGCCGCGGCCTAGCTCCAAATTATCTAAAATATACATCGGGACACCGGTTTCGGCACAGACTCTTTCCATACTCAGCTGCTTGGAACTGCGTATTTGGTGGAGCTGCTGGGCAAGGCTGCCCTGCAGACGTATTAACTCTTTTATTTCCTTATTTCTCATTTTGAAACTCCTTTATTTTGTTACTTAAAACAAAACCGCCTTTTTAGTAAAAAAGGCGGGGAGTTCAGAACTGTGCTAGAACAGTCCGGGTTCTTCGAGCATAGCCTTATTCCCCCGGCTCCCCATACAAGGAGTTGTTCTTTTACTAGCAAGGAGCTCTGACACTCCGCAGGCGCAACTCGCGCCTGCAGAGCCAATATTAAAACATTTTGCTTAAATTACAATTAAAATTATTCGGCGCTTGGCTTATTCCACATTCTCAATCAGCCTATCAAGATTATCTCTTTCTGATTCCTTGTAGCCTTCAAATCCTTCTTTTATGCCAACCAAATTCTTTTTCTTCTTTAGGGCTTTTTTGATTTGTGGTTGCGCTAATTTTTCAAACAACTCTTCGGTATCTGAATCGCTTGCTTCTTCCTCAAAAGCCTCAGGCTCTTCCTCTTTGGTTTCTTCTTCGCTCACCCCTTGAGTTTTCTCTTTTATCAGCTTCAAGGTTTCTTCAGGAATCATCTCCTCCAAAGGTGCTGCAAATTTACCGGCTAGTTGAAAATATCTTGATTCCGTTAGGGTTTCTGATTGTTTCTCGGGCGGAATCATCCAACTTACCAAAATATAAAATAATATTACCAGCAAACACGCTCTGGCGATGCCGAAAAACAGGCCCAACATTCTGTCCATGCCGTTTAACTTGCTTGAACGAATCTTGCCAACAACTCCGGCCGTTGCATATATCCAAACAATGAAAAACAATATCAATATGCATAAAGCTGATACCGCCCCGGCAATATAGCCATTGGAAATGTAATTTTTGGCAAAAGGCATTACCATTGGCAAAACATATATGATGGCAAAGGTGGCCAACACCCACCCGATGATGGATAAAACCTCTTTTACAAGCCCTCTGGATAAGGCTATCAGCGCCGAAATGGCAACAACAATCAATATGATAATGTCCAGATTATTTAATGAAGACATTTCCTTTTTCCTTTTAATTAAACCAGTTTATCAGCCGTTGAACATTGCCGATTTCATAAATGTTAATATCAACTCTCGATTTCTTTTCTTTGGCATGGGTTGGCGGGGTAATGGCGCTGGCAAAGCCCAACTTATTGGCCTCTTTTAAGCGCAATGACGGTTGCGAAACAGCCCTTATCTCACCGGAAAGCCCTATCTCTCCAAAAATCACCATATCTGCCGGCAGGGGTTTGTTGGTGAGTGAAGATATCACCGCCATCGCTACTGCCAAGTCAGCCGCCGGCTCAGATATCCTCAACCCTCCGGCAATATTCAGATATATATCCTGCGAGCTCAGGTTCATGCCGCAACGCGCTTCCAGCACCGCCAAAACCATGGATAATCTGTTAGAATCCCAACCAACAACCGCTCTTTTGGGGCTGGCATAGCTGGTGGGGCTGACAAGCGCCTGAATCTCTACCAAAACCGGTCTGGATCCTTCTACGCCGGCAAAAACGCATGAGCCAGATATGTTCCCTTGCCTCTCTGCCAAAAACAAAGCTGACGGGTTTTCAACCTCTACCAAGCCTTGATCCTGCATCTCAAAAACGCCGATTTCATCTGTGGCGCCGTAGCGGTTCTTTACCGCTCGCAGAATTCTGAAATGATGACCTCTCTCGCCCTCAAAATATAAAACCGTATCAACCATATGCTCAAGCACCCTGGGACCGGCTATGGCTCCCTGTTTGGTGACGTGGCCTACCAAAAACAATGTAAAACCTTTTCTTTTGGCAAGTTTTATCAGCTCATAGCTGCAGGCTCTGACTTGAGTAACACTGCCGGGGGTTGATTCAACCTCGTCTAAATACATGGTTTGAATCGAATCTATCACCACTACCGCTGCATTTGATTTCTCAAGCGTGGTGACAATATCTTTTATCTCGGTGGAGCTGGCCAACTTAACCGGTGATTGCTCCAAGCCCAATCTCTTAGCTCTTAACCTGACCTGGTCTATCGCCTCTTCTCCGGATATGTAATAAACCTCTTTCCCATTCGGAGAATCCGCTATTTTGGCACAAGCCTGCAGCAAGAGCGTGGATTTGCCAATGCCGGGATCGCCACCAACCAAAATGACTGAACCCGCCACCAAGCCGCCGCCGGAAACACGGTCCAATTCTTTAATGCCGGTGCTGAGCCTGCTTAAATGCTCTTGCGCACCGCTTAATGGCACAAACTCTATTACACGCCCCTTTGATCTTTTGGAATTAAAGTTCGAAAACCCCTCTCCGCCGATAATCTCCTCTTCTATACAGTTCCACTCCCCACACGCATCGCACTTGCCCTGCCACTTCGGATAAACCGAGCCACAATTCTGGCAAACATATTGCTTATTGTCTTTCTTTGCCAAAGCCTAAACCTCCACTTTTATCGGTCCTTGAGAACTACCGTTGATAAACTGGCGAACATACGGATTATCGGTTTTATCCATCTCTTTGACCGTGCCTTGCCATACAATCTTGCCCTGATACAGCATCGCTATTCTATCGGCAATTTTGCGAGCCGAGGTCATATCGTGCGTAATTGTCAAGGCTGTTGCACCCAAACCTTTTACAGACTCTATAATCAGGTCATTAATAACGTCTGACATTATCGGGTCCAATCCCGTGGTCGGCTCATCAAAAAAGATTATCTCCGGTTTGGAGGCTATGGCTCTGGCCAAGCCCACGCGTTTTTGCATACCGCCGGATAATTCCGATGGTGATAATTCTGCTACATCCGGCGCCAAACCTACCGAGCGCAAAACACGGATAGCTTCGTTCTTGGCATCTTTTTTGTTCATGCTCCGATTTTCAAGCAAGTCAAACGCTACATTTTCCCACACGCTCAAGCTGTCAAATAATGCGCCGCCTTGAAACAGCATGCCCATTTTGGAGTGTAGAGCCTCTTTTTCTTCCTCATCTATCCCGACAACCTCTTGGTCATCTACCAATATTGACCCTTCATCTGGCACCAACAGACCCTGTATACACTTAATCAAAACAGATTTTCCGGTACCGGAACCTCCGATTACAACCAAAGATTCTCCCTTGGCTATCTCTAGGTCTACCCCGGAAAGAACAACTTTTTTTCCGAAAGCTTTATGAAGGTTGGTTATTTTTATTTTAGTTTCACTCATCTCTTGCTCTCCATAAAACTATTTTGAGAAAAACAGCTCGGTAATGACATAGTTGAAAATCAAAATCAAAATAGAAGCGGAAACAACCGCATTGGTGGTGGCCGTACCCACACCTTGCGCACCGCCTTTTGATTTATAGCCATTATAGCAGCCCATAATGGAAATAATAAATCCAAACACCGCCGCTTTTACCAAACCGGTGGTAATATCTATGGCCTGCAAATTCTGTAAAGTTGAGTTGACATAGTTGGCCGGGTTAAACCCTAATTTATATACACCAACCACATAACCACCAAAAATACCGATAACATCGCCCAACAACACCAGCAACGGCATAACAATCAGCCCTGCCCATACTCTTGGTGTAACCAGATACTTAAACGGGTTGGTAGAGAGTGTGACCAAAGCATCTATTTGCTCGGTTACGCGCATGGTACCAATTTCTGCCGCCATAGCCGCACCTATACGCCCGGCAACCATTAAGGCCGACAAAACCGGCGCTAATTCTCTGGTTACGGAGATCAGCACAACAGAAGCAACTGCGCCTTCTGCCCCAAAACGCATAAAGCCTGAATAGCTCTGCAGAGCAATAACCATTCCGGCAAAGATTGTGGTCAACCCCACAACCGGCAAGGAATAAAAGCCCATATCCACTATCTGTCGCCATAAATTTCGCCAATATACCGGCGGGGTAAAACAATTATAAACCGCTTGGGCAACAAACAGTGAAAATTCACCCAAACCGGAGAAGAATTTAACCAGCGGTTGACCTTGCCGCCGCAAAAAATTTTCAATTGATTTCAGACACATATTTTCTCTCTCTAATCAAAATTAAATTTGCCTTATTTTAGAACCAAGATTACAAAGAATCAACCGCTAAGAGTTGGTTCCTCACAGCATTGTCAAAGCGGCCAAAATCTTTGACGGGGTTGAGGCATCAAACGCATAAAGGCTGATTTGCGGAATTTTTACGCCCCCAAACTCATAACTCTCACTTTCGGGAAAGCGCTCAACCATTTCTCTTTTTTCCACCAATCGAATAGCTAAGCTTAAATTTGCTTTTATAGAGTTAAGTTTTATAATTCCAACCCCTCTTACCTCTAATAAATCTTTGAGAATTGTTGGCGCTGCCGCGTTTATCTTGTCTTTTAACACTTGTAAATTTACCCTATCATCCGCGACAAGCTTGGCGCCTCTTTCCATAATCAACCGTAAGGCTAAATCAGATTTTCCGCTGCCGGAAGGACCATAGATTAAAACACCCTTTTTGTTGTATTCTACGCAAGAAGCATGGACATTAGCTCTCATTTCTTGCCTCCAGCGAGGATAAGCGCGAATGTTTTTCGCTTGAGTGCGTTTCTATGGTCAATTTACGCCCCTCTCCTTGCGGGGTTATTTCAAGCCTGAAGATATCTCTCGGCAGATAAGCCCCCATTTTTTCCGGCCACTCAATCAAACTTACGCCGGAATACAAGGCCTCCTCAACCCCGATTTCAAAAATCTCTTCCGCCGATTTTAAGCGATATAAATCAAAATGATAAATTTCAAAATCCGGTGCCTCATAGGTTTGCAACAGGGTAAACGTTGGGCTTGGAACCTCTCCTTGGCCGCATAATGCCTGCACAAACGCTCTGGCCAGCACACTTTTGCCCATACCAAGTGTTCCATATAGTGCAAAAACATCTCCCCTGCGAGCAATGTGCGCTAATTTTCTTCCTGTTTTTTTGGTTTCTTCTTCTGTTGCCAGATTTATTTCTATTTTATGGTCCATTTTAACCTAACGGATTAATTAAAGTTCTTTTGCGTTTGGGTTTTTGGTTTATCACTTTTATTTTGGGTTTGCGGGCCTGAATTTTGCGCCAATCCCAGGGCATATAAAATTCTCCTTGCCACAAACCTCGTCCGTTATTTTGAGCCTGGGTCTGATAGGGTGTATAGATATCCGTGTGTTTGCTGTAAACAACAGCCCAACCGGCATTAACCAAAGCAGCTCCTATATCATATGCTCCCAATGAACAAACCCCTACCATATTCCCGTTTGCGTCTCTTTGAATTACTCTACACTCTAATTCATTATCTTGCAGCCAACTCTTTAACCATGCTGCCGCTTGTTGCCCACAATGATATGGGCGCCCGGTTCCGTCGGCACAAGTTTGATTGCTTTCCGGTGCATCTATGCCAAAAAGTCGGAAATAATGGCCGCTTATAACCAGAGTATCTCCGCTTATAACTTTGGCCGTTGAGTAAATTGCCGGATAATTTCTGGGATTAAACGCCTCTTGCTGATTACTTGACGATGATCCTCCAAATAATTTAGCAAAAAAGCCTTCTTCTTTTGCTTGCCTTGGTTGTTGCGGCTGTTGTGGCCGAGTTATTTCTTCTTCAAACTCAACATCTTCCGTTGCCGGAGAAAAACTTTCTGAAATCGGAACATCAAAATCATCTTCATCAAGCAAATTTACTTTGGCTGAGGCCATGCTGTCTTGTGACGATATAACACCCTGCCCCAAAAAACTTTTAACATTTTTGCCAACACCGCCTAAGCCATCACTAAACGCGCCTATGGCGTATAAAATAAATATGATTATTGCTGCTATCAAAAATAATGACGGTAAACATCCCATGGCTCGCCAAGCCATTTTGGCAAATATATACAGAACTATTAAACCTATAATCAGTCCTAAAAAACCGCCGCCTTGCATAAGGGCGCTGCTGCTTCTGGTTCCTGCTCCGCCTAACAAAATTAAAAATAAGGCTCCTAACCCCAACAACACTCTTTTTAAGAAAACCATGGCTGACCTCTATCGGTTATTTTTAGCTAATTCAATTAAAACACATATATCTTTATTTAATCAAATCTTTTTTTGTTACAATAATGTTTTTTGGTAAATATTCTCTTAAAAAAGCCTCGCAAAAGCGAGGCTTTTTGTGGTATTATGCTATGTCTTTTTTGCGGTAACAATGGCAGTGGCACTCTCCGTCTCTTTCTATATCTTGGCGGCAGGTCTCCGATATGCAGTAACGCGCAGGATTGTTGCCGTCGCATGGGCAGCGTTGCCACTCTTCTTCTCCAAACGTCAGCTGTTTGGCGTTGGCAATCTTTTGGACGTTTTTGGTGGTGGTGTATCCTGCTTTTTCGCAGTTTTCTAACATTTTATCAAGTATAGTCATTTTAGTTCTTCCTTAGTCTACGATTTTAATTGAAAATTTATCATTTGATGCGGCGGGAGCCTCAGCTTTAAATACAGTGTTCTGAGCACTCTCTCCGCGGCGTTTTTGCTCCAGAGTTTCTATAATCATATCTAGCTCCGCCACAGAAGAATATTGCAAAACAACTTTGCCGCCACCTTGTTTGTTGGGGCTGATTTTTATTCTCAATCCCAAGCTTTTTACAAGCTGCCTTTCTATATCGGCAATGTCAGAATTTCTTTCTGTTTTTTCTTTGGTCGGTTTGGGCGCTTTTTGGCGAGAAACCAAATCCTCAACCTGACGAACATTTAGGTCTTTGGCTATTATCTGTTTGGCTAAAGAGCTGGCATTTTCCAGTCCAACAAGGGCTCTGGCATGACCAGCAGAAAGTTTACCATCTTTTACAAGCTCTTGAACATCTGTCGGCAAAGACAACAGGCGCAAAGTATTTGCTATGTGGCTACGAGATTTACCTACAATCTGAGACAAAGCCTCCTGGGTATGTGCAAACTCGTCTATAAGTCTTTGATACCCCTCGGCTTCTTCTATGGCAGACAGGTTCTCGCGCAAAATGTTTTCAACTAAAGCGGCCTCAAGAACTTCTTGGTCGCTCAAGTCTTTAATAACAACCGGAACTTCCTGCAAGCCGGCAAGCTTTGCTGCGCGCCAACGGCGCTCTCCCGCTATAAGCTCAAATTTATCTCCCCGGCGGCGAACCAATAGAGGCTGTAAAACCCCCTTCTCTTTTATTGAATCCGCCAAAGATTGCAGGGCCGCTTTATCAAACTCCGTGCGCGGCTGATATTTTCCGGGAATAATATAATCTACATTGATACGGTCTGATGCTTTTACTTCTGAATGATTTTCATCTTCCAAATCATCTCCTAATAAAGCCCCTAAACCACGCCCCAAGCTCTTTCTTTTATGAGAAGCTTGGTTACCATGAGCAGTGTCTTCATTTAACAATTCATCTAAATCATCATCTAACATGCTATTAATTCCTTTTCTCTTTTCAATACTTCTCCGGTGAGGCTAATATAAGCTTGAGAGCCGGGGCACTTAAAATCATACAACAAGACAGGTTTTCCGTGTGATGGAGCTTCTGAAATTCTGACATTTCTGGGAATAACCGTGTTGTAAACCTTTTTACCAAAGAAGTTACGAACATCATCCTCAACCATTTGGCTCAAATTGTTGCGCTTGTCATACATTGTCAACACAACACCGTGCAGCGCCAATGCAGGATTAAATTTCTTCTTTATTTGATTAATGTTGCGAATTAAGTCCGTCACACCCTCTAATGCCAAAAACTCACATTGCAGTGGCACAATAACCGCATCGGCAGCAACAAGAGCGTTGATTGTTACCAAGCTCAGTGAGGGAGGACAGTCTATCAAAATATAATCATAGTTGACAGCGTCTCTTTTCAGAGCTTTTTTAAGAGCGAACTCTCTGTTTTCCATATCTACCAACTCAACCTCTGCGCCGGCCAAATCAGGAGAAGACGGGACTAACGAGAAATTAGGAATCTCTGTCCAGACAACAGCGTCTGTTAATCTCTTTTCTCCCAACAAAACCTCATAACTTGAGGCCATGCGCCCTTTCTTATTAACACCCATGGAGGTTGAAGCGTTGCCCTGAGGATCCAAATCTACCACCAAAACTTTTTTGCCGGCAGCAGCCATGGCTGTGGCAACATTGACAGTTGTCGTGGTTTTTCCGACTCCTCCCTTGCGGTTGGCAACAGCTAAAATTCTTGGCATCTACTTTTCTCCTTTGATTTTGCTTAACTTGGTTATAACTAAAATTCTTCCCTCTTGGCTCTGCTCGCTTGGCAAAATTTGGCATTTAAATTTCCAGTGCCTGTGTGCCTCGGCTAATTCCTCGGCATATTTTTTACCTTTAGGAAAAATACAAACAGTATTCTCTTGGCAAAAGCGAACAGCATATCCCAACAAATCATTTAATGAAGCCATAGCTCTTGAAGTAATAACATCTGCTTTTTGAGCTGGGATTTTTTCGATTCTTTCGTTTATAATGTTTACTTTCGTATTTGTCTGCTCCTTAACCTCGTTTAAATACAGTGTTTTCTTTCCCGTGCTTTCGACCAAGTTAATCTCCAAATTCGGCATTTTTTCATTGGCCAATATTGCCAAGACCATCCCCGGAAAACCAGCTCCAGAGCCAAAATCATACAAAATTTTAGCCTTTTCAGGTACCAACGAAAACAGCTGAACGGAATCCAAAAAATGACGATTCCATGCGTCTTCCAACGTGGCAGGACCGACTAAATTAAATTTTTGCTGCCAAGACAAAAGAAGCTCTTGGTAGGTTTTTAACTTGTCGAATGTTTCACGTGAAACATTGTATTTTTCGCAGAAATTTTTCATAAGATATCTTTATAATTTTTATGAAAAATTTAAAACACAAAAAATCAAGTTATAAACACCTTATTCCGGCGTTTATAAATTAGACTCTTATTTCAACGACTTAGACAGCGTTTATTGAATCAAAATATTAAAATCTAAATCGGTTTTTGCACCCAAATTCAGAAAGCTTAGATTCGGCCTCGGCAAAATATTGCCCTAGACAATCAACATTATGAGCATCATCGCTAATCAATGTCGGAACGTCTGCCTTTACCAGCTCCTTTACAATCCACCAATCCGGGCTCGGAATTCCGCAGCGTCTGATACCGTTGGTGTTTACCTCAAACGGGGTTTTTGTTTGTTTGAAAGCTTCTACCACCTTCCACTTCCACTCATTCCATTCCGATTCTACACAAACACCTAAATTTGATGCCAAATCAAAGTGGGCTATAAAGGCAAAGTAACCGCTGTTTATGCAGTCTATTATGTTTTGCCAGTGGTTTCTCAGGCACTCTTTAGTAATTTCGTCTTTTTGGGCTTCTTGACCAAGAAACCAAACGTTGCGAAAAACAGTTTCATCTTTATTAAAACCACTATGTGTAGAACCAATAACGTAATCGGGTTTCACTTCTTTTAACATCTTTTCAAATGCATTTCGCCACATTTTTGATGGGAAAAAGTCAACCTCAAATCCTGCATAAACTTTTATCTTATGTCTGCTTGCCACTTCTCTTGTCTGCTCAATATCTCTCTTGGCATAATCTAGTGCTTTATCAAAATCATTAAAGTACATTGCATGATCATGTGGAATATTAGGATGATAGATAAAATGATTGCTAACACCTATCTCTGAAAAACCTATCTCCTCGGCTTTTGATAACATCTCATCACAAGTATTTTTGCCGTCTGTAATACCCTGACTAAAATTGTGTGAATGATAGGTAAAATCTTGCATTATTTTATTTCCAATAACTCATAAATATCTTGCTTGCAGAGCTTGTCAAATCGGCTTTTGAGCTTTTTTGCAGCTCTTATCATATTTTCTGCCTGCTCTGGATTCCTTTTATATTTTTTGATTATATAATCGACCCGTTCCTCAAGCTTTACAAATTTTCTTTTACAACAAAGCATATCGCTCAACTGAATCAGATAATCATATTCATCCAATTCCATTTTTGATATTAGCTCCCCTGCCCGCGCAACTTCTTTCTTGTCATAAACAAAATATTCCGGATCATATATCCCTTCCCAAAAACTGTGGGTTAGGCACACTCTGGCTATCTCATCATAACCTAACTTCATCATCTCATCATAGCCGGCCGTGCCGTGAAAGGTGTTTGGGATAGTCTTTTCTGCACACTCCCCATAGTCATGAAAAAAACCTAATATTTTGGCCTTATGACTGTCTAGACCACAATGAGCCGCTATTATTTCCGCACAACGAGAAACATCTAGGTAGTGGTGTATGGATTCATCTTCCTTACATCCCCTTTTAACATTAAATTCTTTTGTTTTTTCACTAACAATATCAAAAAGTTTTTTGATGGTCTTGTCATCAGGCAACATCTTAAAATCCTCTCTTTAGCGGATTATTATAGCGCCTATATGCTTAATATCTTGTAAACATCTTCTTTGCAAAGCGCATCAAAATAATCTTTGTTCATTTTGGTATATTTTTCTTGCTCCTCGGTTTGTTCTTTACTCAAAGCATAACGCTTTCTTATACTGGCCAGGCGCTCTTCAAAACGAACTTTTGACAACCCTTCAAAAAACATATCGCATAGCTGAATTAAGCGGTCATAGTCATCGTATTCTTCTATCTCACCTAATTTTTCATGAGCCCATTCCAACCATTCCGGTTTGTATGATGCGTAGTATTTGTTATGAAAATTTTTGTTTGGAAAGCTATGAGTCAGACAAATACGTGCGCATTCATCATAGCCTAATTTTAGTAATTCCTCATAGCCTGTTTGGGCATGAAATTTGCCGGTTATGTTTTCATCATATTTTTTACCATAGTCGTGCAACAAGCCTAAAGCATAAGCCTTTTCAGAGTTTAAATACGGTGTTTTAGATGCTATTTTTTGAGCCGCCTCAGCCACCCCTGTAGTGTGAAAGATATATTCTTTATGTGTTGGCCAAGCGTACGACTGTTTTAATCTAAAGTCTATTCCCTCTTGCCATAATTGTTTGGCTTTTTGCAAAGAGGGCATCATTTTTTTACATATCCCAAAATGGCTGTGATTGCTGCAGGCGTTACCCCCGGAATTCTTGAGGCCTCTCCTATGGTTGACGGACGCACCTTAGATAACTTTGCCACCATCTCGCGCGACAAACCTCCTATCTTGCTATAGTCTATATCCTCTTTTAAGCGCAAATTTTCATCTTTTTTGAAAACTTCTATATCTGCCATTTGACGCCTAATATAACCGGAATAACGAGCTTCTATCTCCACCTGCTCATAAATATCATCCGCAACGCTCTCAAACTGTGGCCATATGCTATTGATGGTTTCACGTGAAACATCATGATACGACATAACATTAAAAGCACTTCTTCTGACACCGTCTTGCTTGATGTTTATGCCCCTCTTTTCCAACTCAACCGGAAGAATATTTGCCGCTTCTGTTGCTTTTCTGAAATCTTTTACAGCCTTTTCTTTGGCTTTAAATACACTGTATCTATACTCCCCGACACAGCCTATTTTATGGCCCTTTTCCGTTAAACGCTGGTCTGCGTTATCGGCTCTTAAAAACAATCTGTATTCCGAGCGGGATGTAAACATTCTGTATGGCTCATCAACTCCCTTGGTGATCAAGTCATCTACCATCACACCCATATAGCCCTCAGCTCTGTCTACAGTGAAAAACTCATCTATACCCAAAGCTGATAAGGCGGCGTTTACCCCGGCCAAAAGTCCTTGCGCGGCTGCTTCCTCATATCCGGTTGTCCCATTAATCTGGCCGGCCAGAAATAACCCGGGAACCTTTTTTACGGCCAATCTGCTGTCTAATTCTTGCGGATCTACATAGTCATATTCTATGGCATAGGCCGGGCGCAAAATTTCTACATTCTCCAAACCCTCCATGGTATGAATAAACTGATCCTGAACATCTGCCGGCAGCGATGTTGATATTCCGTTTGGATAAACAACATCCGTGTTTAACCCCTCCGGCTCCAAAAATATTTGGTGACTGGTGCGGTCTGCAAACTTAACCAACTTATCTTCTATACTCGGACAATACCTTGGCCCGATACCGGTTATAAGCCCCGAAAACAGCGCGCATTTTGAAAAATTGTCTCTTATTATCTTATGCGTTCTCTCGTTGGTGTGGGTAATATAGCATTTTACCTGCGGGTTTTCTAATTTCTTAGTCAAAAAAGAAAATGCTTGCGGATTTTTATCTCCCTCTTGGGCCTCCAAAATATCCCAGTTAATCGTTTTACCGTTCAACCGGGCCGGTGTTCCCGTCTTCAAACGTCCTACTTTTAAACCCAAATCCTTTAAATACGGTGTTATACCTGTACAACTGATGTCATTCACCCTGCCCCCAACATATGTTTGGTGGCCAATAAACATTATCCCATTCAAAAAAGTACCGGAAGTCAATACTACCGCTTTGGCCTTCAGCTCTCTTCCGTCTGCAAGTTTTACGCCGCAAACTTTACTTTTTTCAATAATAAAACCTTCTGCTGAGGCCTCTACTAACTCTAAACTCTTTTGCTCCCTTAGTGCCTCCAGCATATATTTTTTATAAAGTTCTCTGTCTGCTTGAGCTCTGGGACCCCTCACCGCCGGACCCTTTGAGGCATTGAGCATTCTAAATTGTATGCCGGCTTTGTCTATAACGCGCCCCATCAATCCATCTAGCGCATCAATCTCTCTTACTAAATGTCCTTTACCGAGACCACCTATGGCCGGGTTGCAAGACATCTCACCAATGGTTGATATCTTGTGAGTTACTAAGGCCGTATCAGCTCCCATGCGGGCTGCCGCCGCACAAGCCTCACATCCGGCGTGGCCGCCGCCGACAACTATTACGTCATATTCTGTTTTTGTCATAAAATTTTGCCTCTTTTCAATTGCCTAAGCTATAATACAGCCTTTCTATTTTTGCAATAAAAAAATCCGCTTCTCTTTTTTTGAGAAACGGATTTTTCTTTACTTTTTTCTTCCTGCCAGATATTCTAGCAATTTGCTGAAATAAGACAGCTTTTCAAACGTCAATATTGGTTCTATGCGCGCACAGTGAGCCAGAATGTTAAAAACAACGATATGCTCAAAGCTCCATTTGCCTTCGTGACGCGCTTTATCTAACAAATAAGCCTGGCGCTCAAAATTTCCGGTTATATCATATATATTCATAATATAACTCTTATCATTGTGGTCAGAATCTAAAAGAGCCAAAACCTTTTTAAGATTAGACACATCTATTTTCTTATTGTCTGAAAAGCGGCTTAATTGCTCTTGAAGTTCTTTTACGCCATATTGCGGCTGACCGGCAAGAAATTGTTCTAATAATTCATTTTTCATAGGCATAATGTTTAAGTATTTTTATTGAAACTAAACACATCGCGCCTAAAAGTCAATTTATTTTCCTATACAAAAAGAGCCGAATATCTTATCCAAGATTTCTTCCACTTCTATTCTGCCGGTGATTTTTCCGAGTTCTCTGGCGGCCAAACGAATATCTTCCGCCGTTAGCTCTATTTCTTTATCAAAGCTAAATTGTTCCAGATTTTCCAATGTTTCTTGCAAAGCTTCTCGATAACGACGGCGGGTTATTAGCGCGCTTGACCCTGAACTGAAAACTGATTTTATACGTTCTTCTATAGCTTTAAGGAGTTGTTTGACACTTTCATAGTCTTTGGCAGATATAATCAAGCATCCTTCTTTTTCAAACAATGAACGTTGTTCAGATGTTAATTTATCACTTTTATTGGCTACAAACAACAGTTTGTTTTTAAATGACTTTTTAACATTATCAAAGAGTTGAACAGAGTCTTTAGAACCATCAAATAAACATATCACCAAATCCGCATCTGCTATCTTACTTTGGGCTATCTCTATGCCTTTTTTCTCTATTATCTCTTCCGTTTCTCTCAAACCGGCCGTATCGGTGAAAACAACAGGATATCCTCCTAAATCCAGGTAAATGTCTATGGCATCTCTGGTGGTGCCGGCAATATCTGACACTATAACGGCTTCTCTCTTGACTATTGTGTTAATTAAACTCGATTTTCCCGCATTGGGCGGACCGACAACAACAACCCTAAAACCTTCTCTCAGCCTCTCTCCTGCCGAATTATCCGATAAATGTGCTTTAATATCTTGTTTTAGTTTAAATACACTGTTTTTCATATCGGAAATTATATCTTGCGGAATTTCTTCTTCCGGAAAATCTATATAGGCTTCTAAATGGGCAAGGATTTTTAACAAATCCTCTCGCCAACCTTCATATAAATTCTTTAAGCCGCCTTCCATCTGCCTAATGGCATATTTTTGTTGTTCCGAGGTTTCTGCATCTATTAAATCAGCTAAACCCTCAGCCTCGGTTAAATCCATTTTACCATTATGAAAAGCCCTCTTGGAAAATTCTCCGGGTTCTGCTAAACGAAACCCTTCCAAACAAGATAAACTATCCATTATTGACGATATAACCGCTCTGGAGCCGTGAGTTTGAAATTCTACAACATCTTCACCACTAAAAGAATTCGGAGCCTTAAAATACAATAAAAGAGCCTTATCCAAAACTCTTTTATCTTCTACGTGATGCAAAGACGCAAAATAAGCATATCTGGCCTTTAATTTTTCAACATCCAAATTTGTCATCGCTTTAACGGCTTCTAATGCCTTGTTCCCCGATATACGTATCACCGCCACACCGGATTTGCCAAAAACCGTCGATAGAGCATATATTGTTTGATTGTCCATAACTTACCTCTCTTTTGTGTTTATAAAATTATTATTTCTCCCTGACAAGAGCAAAAAGCCGTTTTTTTGACTCTGGAGAGGTTTTTCAATATTTCTTAATAAATTAATCATAGACTGTTTGAAATTCTTTTCTGTGGGCTTTTAACGGACTCGTTATTTTTAAAACCGAAAGTTGATATATGAGTAAAAAATCTAATTTTCTTATTATATGGGATTTTGACGGTGTTATCGCTGATACCGAAAAATTGTGGCTGCAAACCAGAATGGAACTCTTGAATAAAATCTATGGGTTGAATTGGGATTTAAACACCGCAAATCATTTTTTAGGCGGCATGAGCGATAAAACCAAACAAGACGTTCTTCTTAAGCTCGGTATCAAAACTGATGAAGAATTTTGGAAAGAAGCTTTGCGCCTTGATATGGAAAAAATGCTCAAAGGTTTTGCTCTAACTGACGGAATCAAAGAAATTTTTGAACTTTCCTACATTGAGCAATGTATCGCTACCGGCGGAATCGCTTCTAAAACAGAGCAAAAAATTAAGATGGTCGGAATCGAAAATTATTTTCCGCCCCAAAAAGTGTTTACCGCTGATATGGTTGCTTATGGCAAGCCTGAACCGGATTTGTTTTTGCTGGCTGCCGAATCTATGGAGTTTGAACCGCAAAATTGTATTGTGGTTGAAGATTCTATTGCCGGCCTCACCGCCGCAAAAAAAGCTAAAATGATTCCCGTTGCCTTTATTGGCAGCGATCTGTACGACAAAGCTGATTAT
>CALXVW010000005.1 GCA_944392185.1 uncultured Alphaproteobacteria bacterium | reverse complement strand
TATTTAGCAGCGTTACAATCAGACATCGCTTGAGGCTCGTCTTCTTGGGGGAGGGCTTTCCCTTAGGCATCTAGGATCGCCGCAGGCGTTAAAAAACACCTTAGCTCACCAAGATGTTCTAAGATTTTGCAGACAAAAAGCATCGCAGCCTCCGATGCTTTTTGCTTAGCAATCCCTCGCTACCAATAAAAAAACACCTTCTGGCAGGAAGGTGTTTTTTTATTGGTAGCTTTCCAATCAGACATCGCCTAAGGCTCGTCTTCTTGGGGGAGGGCTTTCTAATTTTATGTTGGAAAAATTTTTTTCTCATGCTATATGAAAATATATCTTTAATTCGAGGAGGGAAAAATGTTTAAAATCATCATCTATTCACTTATCGGTTTGGCATTGATTATCGGTGGAATTAGTGCTTTCCATTTATGGCGTGTGGCTTCTAAAAATAAAAAAGAAATGGCTCAATACAGCTCGCCGGTTGTTTTGACCAAAAAATTTAGTAAAACTTTGGTTGTTTATTACTCTTTGACAGGTCACACACGGGCTATTGCCGAGAAAATTAAAAACTACACCAATGCCGATGTCTATGAGATAAAAGTTGAATCTGGTTTGCCAACAGGCGTGTGGAAATACATGACTTTGCGCAGCCAACTTAAAAATAAAGAATTCCCGATCTTGGCTGGCAAATTGCCAAATTTTGATGCTTATGATACCATCTTTGTCGGCGCTCCGGTATGGTGGTATTCCATGGCAACTCCTATGTGGGCTTTTTTGCAACAGGCCGATTTTGCCGGTAAAAAAGTGGTGCCGTTTTCAACTCAGGGGAGCAACCCCGGAACTTATTTTGAAGATTTTGCCGCCACGGCGAAAAATGCTAAATTGCTTCAATCTGCTCGTTTTAATAACTTGCCGCCGGAATATGATGCCGCGGTGGATAATAAAATAAAAACTTGGTTGAATAATCTCTAAACTAAAGGGGGTTTTCAAAAGCCCCTTTAATCTTTTAAAAATCATCTTTGTTTTTGAGGTTGTTATATCTCTTATGAATGCAGCTTAAGGCTGTTTCATGAACGCCCTTGGTGATTTGATAATAAATGAATCTTCCTTCCCTTCGCGAGGAGACAAAGCCGTCATCTCTCAGACGTTTCAAATATTGGGAAATTTTCATTTGTTCGCTTTCTACACCTTTAATGATGTCTGAGACATTGCTTTCTCCCTTGAGGAGCAAAAATTCCAAAATCCGCATCTTGTCATAGTTGGCAAAAAGTTTGATTTGGTTGGCAACCATGGTGGTGTAGTCTCTGGGCAAAATGGCTTTGTAGCCGTCTTTGAGATAGTAGAAATTATCCGTCATGTAGCCAAAGAGTTTGCGAATGCAGGTGAAAATACTGGCCGGGTATTCCTCTTGAATGTTGTAATAAATAAATATTCCTCGGCGCTCGGTTTTTACCAGATTGGCATCTCTTAGCTTCTTTAAGCTTTGAGAGACCATAATTTGCTCTTCTCTTACACCTTTGCTGATGGCAGAAACGGAAGATGCACCGTTGACATCCAAGTACTCCAATATGCGCAGGCGCAGCGGGTGCGCAATATAGGTGATGCCTTTAACAGCTTTTTTCATAACCTCAACGGGGAGTTGCTCGGACATTTTTTTCTCCTTGCTTATTTTAGGTAGGGCTTGATGTATTCATCAAAACGAGCCTCATACTCTTGGCTCCAGCCCATGATGTATTTGTCGCCCATGCAAAAAAGCGGTGTGCCGATCTGATTGCCGAGTTTGAATTTTTCAGCACAGTGAACAAATAAATCGTAGCCTTCCGGATTACCGACATTGACCATACTTAGTTGTAGGTTTGGGTATTTTTGATTGATGTAGTTCAGCGCATGGTGGCAGTGCGGGCAGGTGTTTGAGTAAAAGAAATAGACTTTGTTGGCATCAAGCAACGCATCTTCTTTTGTGTTGCAGGCGCCTAAAAACAGCGGAATTAAAACCAATAAACTTAAAATCTTTTTCATTTTTTCCTCCTTAGTTTTACATGTATGATAAATACTATATATTAAAATAGTCAAGTATTTTTTTGTTGTTTTGATATCTAAATATGTTACCTTCTCTACAAGAGAGGTAGTAATGCACGATATTTGGAATCCCTGGCACGGGTGCGTGAAGAAAAGTGAAGGTTGCCAGAACTGTTATATGTTCTTTTTGGATAGGCAGAGAGGCTCGTCAGGGGATAAGATTTTTAAGGTTAAAAATAATTTTGATTATCCTTTGCAAAAGGATAAAACCGGTGCTTATAAAGTCAAAAGCGGTGAGCAGATACGTGTGTGCATGACATCTGATTTCTTTTTGGAAGAGGCTGATGTTTGGCGGCCGCAGGCTTGGGAGATTATTAAGAATCGGCCGGATGTAGTTTTCTTCTTGCTTACCAAGCGGCCGGAAAGAGTGAGGGAACATTTGCCTAAGGATTGGGGCGAGGGATGGGAAAATGTGTTTTTTAACGTCACTTGTGAGAATCAGCAAAGAGCCGATGAGCGAATCCCTATTTTGTTTGAGCTTCCGTTTAAGCACAAAGGAATTATGGTAGCTCCTTTTGTCGGGCCGGTTTCTATAGCCCCTTATTTGCAAAAGGGAATTATTGAGCAAGTGGTGGCCGGAGGCGAAAATTATGATGGCTCCAGGCCGCTTTGCTATGAGTGGGTGAAAACGCTTTTTGATGAATGTGTGGCTGCCGATGTCACTTTTTGCTTTATGGAAACCGGAACATATTTTATAAAAGACGGCAAAACCTACCATATTCCCGATAAACGCCGCCAAAGCGAGCAGGCCTACAAATCCGGTCTCCAATATCAGGGCAAAGAGCAAAACTTCAAGCTCAAATTTCCGGGGGCTGATGATTTGTTTGGAACACCGGTGCCTAAATTTCAAAAGTTTTTCTCCAAAAACTGTGCAAATTGCGGTTCCAAGCTCATCTGCAATGGCTGCTCAAAATGCGGAAAATGTGCTGTATAATCTAAAATCTTGTTTGACTATTTAAAACTAGTTGTTATAACAATAAGTATAGCAACTATAGGGAGAGATACTATGAAAAAAGCTTTATTACTCGGTTTGGTCTTTTTGGCTTCTTGCTCCACCGTTAAACCTGTTTATGTTAAGGACGGCGTGCAAGTTTATCGCGCTACCTGCAATGGACTTATTCGCGATATTAGTGATTGCTATGCCAAAGCTTCTGAGCAATGTGCCGGAAAGTTTGAGGTTATCAACTCAATAGAAAATGAATATGATAACGCTACTTTCAACAATGATACAAAGACGACTGTCTATCAAGGTAACACCAAAACAACGACGACTCAGCCAAGTTTCTCTTTTGGCGGAAACAAGATAATTAATCGCTCTTTGTTCTTCTACTGCAAATAACCAGGCAAGCGCCTGGAGGCATAACTTTGCTGTAACCCGCAAGACTAAAAAGCCACCCATCAAGGTGGCTTTTTTACGGCTTGCTAATCTTGGGTGCCTTAGAATAGTTTGAGGATACTCTGGCTGGCTTGGCTTGCAAGTGAGAGGGAGTTAATGGCTAGTTGTTGGCGGGTTTGTAAGGCCAGCATATTGGCGCTCTCCTCGTTCATGTCCGCCAAGGTTAACTTATCCGCACCCTCGGTCAAAACATTTATTAGGCTCTCAGTAAAGTCTTGGCGGGTGGTGATGATGCTGTAATTATTGCCAAGTTCTGAAGAATAATTGCGAATAGATTGCAAGGCACTGGCAATTTCTGCCAGGCTATCAGCAATATCGCCTTGGGTCTCCCAGCCAAACACCGTAAAGCCCAAAGCTTGAGAGCTCATATCTTTGCCTTGCACGCTCAAATCTGCCGTGTTCGTTTCATTAAACTTCACAGTGAGTTTATCTGCTTGCAAAAGGTTGATGCCTTTATAACTTGCATCTTTAATGAGTGAATCATACTGGTTGATGATTTCTTGATAATTCTTGCCAGCATCAGCCAAATCTTGCTTAGTAGTTTCACCGTTTGAATTTACATCTTCAAAATCTATCTCAACCTTCTCCGGCAACTCCCAAGTAGAGGTTTCTTCTACATTGAGAACATCTTTAACGTTATCGGCTGTGATTGTATTGTCGGTCGTAGCGGAAGTATTTTCATCATGATATTTCTCTTTTACTTCATACCAATCCGTTTTGCCATCTTTTTCAAATGCCATCCTTGCCCCAGCGGCGATATTCATAGTATTAGCGCCATTTCCGCTGTCTCGTTGATTTCGGAAATAACTATTGGTACTAGAAAAATAAATCCGTGCGGTTGAATTTATGTTTGCTGTGGAACCGAGGCCCCAGTTATTATTAATAATAGACCACATCCCTGTTTCTAAATAAATATTTCCGTTAATATTAAATGTGCCATTATTCTCTGCCCACAAACCATAGGTCTGATTTTTTATTCTAATATCAGCACCTTCACTTATGTTGACAATGGAATTGATTGTAGATTCTATTCCCTTACAGAGTTCTCCTATATTTTGAATATTAATATCAACCCCGTCAGAGATATTAACCGTTGCGTTATTACTGTTTATACCAATACCACTATATCCGTTGGTCTCAATATTTATTTGAGAGCCACTTTGAATATCAAGAGTTCCTCTATTATAAACGTATATACCATATGTTGTTCGACCTTGAGATTGAATATTTATTTTTCCAGTAATAGAAGCTTGTAATTCTGCAGCAACCCAAATTGCCGTTTTTTCCTGTGTGTTGTCATGTGAAAAATTGGCAATAACATCCAAGTTATGTAGGGAGCTTTGATATTGTTTACCTGGTTGCCCTGAAATCCAAATTACTGATGTCCCACCAGTAGCCACATCATTTTCATAATTGATACTTAAATCTGAAATTGTTGTGTTATTTCCGTTTAAAGTAATCATATTTTTACTAGTATTAGCATGAGCACTGATGGAAGAAAATTTATCCGTATCGGTATCGTAATTGCCAAAGTAGCCGACGCCGACAAGTTTTTGATTTTCTTTTAACACAATATTGTTTTCAGTAGAAATATCACCCAAATCAATAGCGCCGTAAACGCAAATTGTCTCTTTGCCCGCATTTATCGCATCTCTTAATTCTTGCGCGGTGGTGACAACGGCACCATTTGCCCCCACTTTTTCTTCAAAAAATGATTTGCTCGGGATTTTGGCAGTTTCCAAAGCTTGTGTCGCCACTGCAGAGGCTTGTTCCAAAAACTCGGTTGCGCTTTCCAACGCCGTGGTGGCGGCCTTAATCGTGCTCACCGCTTGGCCCATGGAATCTAACAGCGCATTCAAATCATCAGCCCGATTGTTCAGTGAAAGGGCTGTATAGTATGAACTCGGGTTGTCTATCGCGGAATTTACTTTATTGCCGGTGGCTAACTTATTTTGAGTAGAGGAAACCTGCCCGCTGATGTTTTGCAGGCTCAATAAATTTGACCGCATTGATG
>CALXVW010000004.1 GCA_944392185.1 uncultured Alphaproteobacteria bacterium | reverse complement strand
ATTATTCGCTCGGGCGTGGCAACTTCCAGCGGAGCCCGCGGCGGACACGGCTCTCAGCCGACCATGAAAGCCAGTGACGGTGATGCTATCCAGCAAAAAATCAGCAAAATCCGCTTGGCGGCTCCGGTCTTGGAGGAAACAACCCAGATTGTTTATGGAAACGCCAACTGGTCTACCGGTGTGACCGGAACAGACAGCCGCATGTTTGAAATTAAGGAGTGGGATTTGGCATACGGTAAAATGTTTTCTCCCGCAGATATCAAAAACTCAAACAAAGTTGCCATTTTAGGACAGACTGTGGTGAACGAGCTTTTTGGTGATGTGGACCCCTTAGGCAAAACTATTCGCATTAAAGGCATGCCTTTCCAAGTTATTGGGGTGTTGGTAGCCAGAGGGCAGAGCGGTATGGGTATGGACCAAGATGATGTGGTCTATATTCCTATTACCACGGCTCAAAAAAAAGTGATGGGTATCAGCTTTCCTGACCAGGTCAAATTTATTATGTTGCAAGCCGTTGATGCAGAGAGCACCTATACCGCGCAAGAGGAAATTACTCAACTTTTGCGCCAACGGCATAACCTGGGAGCTAATAAGGAAAACGACTTTGTTATCCGAAATCTTACCCAAATGATGGAAATGATGGAGAGCTCAACCAAAATCATGACTATTTTGCTCGGTGCCATTGCCTCTATCTCTCTTTTGGTCGGCGGTATCGGTATTATGAATATCATGCTGGTTTCGGTAACCGAGAGAACCAGGGAAATCGGTATCAGAATGGCAATAGGGGCCAAGGCTTGGGATATTCGTTGGCAATTCTTGATGGAATCACTCGTGCTCTCTCTTATTGGCGGATTGGTCGGAGTGATTATTGGTTTGGTCGGTTCGCAGATGGTGAGTATGTTTACCTCGCTTTCGGCAAAGGTCTCACTTCTTTATGTTTTGCTGCCGTTTTCTTTTGCCGGTTTGGTCGGGTTGTTCTTTGGTTTTTATCCGGCTTATAAGGCCTCGCTGTTGAACCCGATTAATGCCTTGCGCTATGAATAAGCTGTTCTTATTTATGCTCTTGTAAAAAGCGATCCGCTTCTAGGGCTGCTATGCAGCCTGAGCCGGCGGCAACTATGGCTTGTCTGAATTCCGGAGTTTTGACATCGCCGGCGGCAAAAACACCGGCAATATTGGTGCGGCAGCTACCCGGGCGGCAGGCAATATAGCCTTCTTTGGTGAGCTCTATTTGACCTTCGAAAATTTCGGTGTTTGGATGGTGGCCGATAGCTACAAAAACGCCATCTACCTTAATTTCTTTTGTTTGGTCTGTTTTGACATTTTTGAGCTTTATTCCGGTGACTGAAAGTGGATTTTCTGAACCGAAAATTTCTTCAACAACAGAATCCCATTCTACTTGTATCTTCTTATTTTTGCTTAATCTTTCTTGCATTGCTTTGTCGGCTCTTAAGGTGTCGCGGCGGTGAATAAGGGTAACGGAATTGGCAAAATTGGTTAAGTACAGAGCTTCTTCCACCCCCGTGTTGCCGCCGCCGATAACGGCTACATTTTTATTGCGATAAAAGAATCCGTCGCAAGTGGCACAACCAGAGACGCCAAATCCTCTGAACTTTTTCTCGCTCTCCAAGCCTAACCAACGGGCAGAGGCTCCGGTGCAGATAATTACCGTTTCTCCGCAGAATTGATGATGGTTTTCTGAACTGCAGATGAAAGGACGTTTTTTGAAATCTACCTCGACAATTTTATCATCAATAATTTGAACACCTAAATTTTCTGCTTGTTTGCGCATTTGCATCATTAGCTCGGGGCCGGAAATGGCCTCCGGAAAACCGGGGAAATTTTCAACCTCAGTCGTGATTGTTAATTGGCCGCCGATTTGTTCTCCTGAGACCAAAATCGGTTTTAAGCCGGCTCGAGCCGCATATATTCCGGCTGTGTAGCCTGCCCGGCCAGAGCCAATGATTAATACAGAGGTTTTATATTCTGCCATAGCACATACTCCGAATTTTTTTATTAAAAAACCACCCGGTAGGGTGGTTTTTATATAACTTAAATATATTTAATTTCAAGAATTTCAAAAGATTTGCGGCCGCCGGGTGCCATGTAGGCTGCCGAATCACCAACCTCTTTGCCAATCAAAGCTTTGGCCAAGGGGGAGGAGAGCGAAATTTTGTTCTTTTCAATATCTGCCTCATAATCACCAACAATTTGATATGTCTTTTCCTCATCGGTGTCTTCATCGGCAACGGTGACGGTGGCGCCAAAACGAATAACATCATAGTTGGATTTGGTAACATCTATAACCTGAGCGCGGCTCAAAACAGCTTCCAAGTCCTGAATACGGCCTTCAATGAAACTTTGCTTTTCTTTGGCGGCCGAATACTCGGCGTTTTCTGACAAATCTCCGTGTGAGCGTGCTTCATCAATGGCGGCGATGATGTTGGGGCGCTCTACGCCTTTTAGGTTTTTTAACTCTTGCTCAAGGGCCTCAAACCCTACTTTGGTTAAGGGGAATTTTTCCATTTCTTTCACCTGTTGTTAAAAGTTATTAGAGTTAGAAAAAACGAACTGCGAGGGAGAGTTACTCCATCACAGCTCGTATTTGTTTTGATATCTCATACTTTACCACCAATAAAAAATAAATCAAGCAAATTCTTTGTTGGAAAACTTTTGTTTGTTCTATACTTTTGGTGAGAATATGTTAGAGTATTGATGTATTTTGTTAATTTCGGAGATTTAAAATGAAGAAAATTTATCTGACTTCTTTGCTGATTGGCGCTGTTTTATTGGCCGCTGCTCCTTCTTATGCCGTTGACAGTACCGGTTGCGGTCTGGGCTCAATGGCTTGGCGCGGACAAAGCGGAATCGGTCCTCAATCTTTGGCGGTGACGACAAACGGACTCTTTTCTACCCAAACTTTCGGTATCACCTTTGGTACATCAGGCTGTGATCCTAACGGAAGAGTAACAGGGGGAACCGGCAGAATGGTTTTGGCTTTTGTTGAAAACAACATGGAGCAATTTGCCATGGATGCCGCTGCCGGACATGGTGAAACCATTGATACTTTGGCCGGTATCTTGAATGTCGACAGTGAGGAATTGGGTGCTAAAACCAGTGCTCAGTTTGCTTACCTGTTTGACAGTGAAAATGTTGATTCGGTTGATGTTACCCTAAAATTGTTAAACATTGCCCAAGCTTAATTTTTTAGCCACTCTTAAAGAGCTTTAAGAGTGGCTATTTTCTTTTTGTGATAATTAATGAATTTTTGGCGGTATTTGTATAAGCGGGGGCTTTTCTCGCTTTTCTTTTTATTAATTTCTGCTTATCCTTTGCGGGCTGAAGATGATTTTGCATATTCACCCGAATGGCTTGCCGTCGGCCACTATCAGCCCAAGGGCGATGGTTATGAGAGCACGCTTGATACACCGAATTTCTTTTTGAGCAAAGACGGTAAAGTTAATCCTAAAAGTGAACTTGAGGCAACTATCGCCTTGTTTCAATCCAATGATGATAAAACCAAATGCTTTTTCCCCTCTCGCTACAAACTTTTGACCAAAGCCGGAATTATTGATTACGAATTTCCCTCCTGCAGTGAATATGAAAAATTTTACGATGATTTGCGGCCGGCCGGTGTAACATTCCTCTTTACCGATGCGTATATGAACAACCCTTCTTCTTTGTTTGGGCACACACTGCTTAGAATCGATACGGCCAGAAAAGGAACCCAACTCTTGGCTCACGGGGCTAACTATGGTGCTTTTACGGACGGAAAAGAAAATAGTGTCTTGTTTGCCGTTTATGGTTTGATTGGCGGATATTATGGCGGGTTTACCGTAAAACCTTATTATGACATCATCAATACTTATAACAATATCGAAAACCGCGATATTTGGGAATTTAATCTCGACTTCTCTCCTCAAGAGCGTGATTTTTTTGTGGCTCATTTGTGGGAAGTGGGGCAGGCGCAATCTCGCTACTACTTCTTCTCTCGCAATTGCTCTTATATGTTGATGGAAGTTTTGGATGCCGTGCGGCCTTCCTTAAAACTCGCCAAACAATTTCCCGTTCAGGCTATTCCACTAGACACAATTAAGGCTGTGTATCGGACGCCCGGTTTGGTTAAAAGTATCAACTACCGACCGTCTCGGCAAAATAAAATCAGGCACCGCTATAAGCTTATGAATGAAACCGGGCGCCAAGCATATTTGCGGGTTATTCTTGAACAAGATTATGATATTGCCGCTTTGGATGAAATAGCCAAAGCCAATGTTGCCGAGACAGCCTACCAATTTGTGCAATATCAATATGTGGCAAAAAAATTAGAGCTTGCCGATTATCGGAAGCAAAGTTTTGCTTTGCTGCGCACCAGAAACTCACTTAAAAATCCCGGCAACATCGAAGAGCTCAAAGAAGGTAAAAAGCCTTTTAATGCTCATGAATCTATGCGTGCAACGGTTGGGCTCGGGTTTAGAAACGGCGAGGCTTTTCAGGAAATTTCTTATCGGCCGGCTTATCATTCATTGACTGATGATACTTATGGCTTTTTGCGGGGGGCGGAAATCAATTTCCTTAATGCCGCTTTCAGGCACTATGACAGTTCTGATAAATATGTTTTACAGAATTTTGACTTGGTCGGTATTCGTTCAATCTCGCCGATAGATGAAATGTTTGCACCGCTTTCTTTTCAAATCTTGGCCGGGGTTTCAAGGGACTTTAACCCCAAAACGCAAGAGGAGGGCTATGCTGCTCATTTGACTGTGGGCGGAGGCGGAACTTATGCCTTAACGGATAATATCTGGTTGTTTGCCTTAGGCAATACTCATGGCGCGTATGGCGGATTTCTACCCAACAACCAGTGGCTCGGTTTGGGGGCAAATTTTGGCGCTTTTGCTGATTTCGGCAGATGGCGTTTGTTGGCCGAGGCTGAAAAAATCTATGCAACCTCTAAAATCGGCTCAAAAATGGTTTATAAGGTGGAAACTTCTTTTACTCTTGCAACCAACTGGGCCGTGGCTTTGCACTATAAATATGAGCAAAACTACGGCCATGATGTGGATGAGAGCCTTATCTCCTTGCGCAGCTATTTTTAGAGCTCTATTTGGCGGCGGCTGTTTTTGATGAAGTTGCGCGCCCGCGCCAGAGCATCAGGGCCGGAGGTCTGCACTCTGATGATGATATTGTTTTCGGCAATGCCGGTGATGTAGCAATAGTTGTCTCCGTCATCATACACCAGGTAGTTTCTACCATCAATAAACTCTATTTTGAAATCTTTGCCTTTTAGGCGTTGTTGTTTGAAATCGGTAATGCTGAAATCTGCCGCTTGGTCGGGGGCGGTTTTGGCGTTGAAAGCCTTTTGCAACTCTTGCAAGCGTTCCTCATTTTGGCTAAAAGAAAAGTCAAGCGTCTTGCGGTTATCATTCTTGCTGCCGGCAACCATAAACTTATCCTGTTCATTACTTTTTTGTTGCT
>CALXVW010000003.1 GCA_944392185.1 uncultured Alphaproteobacteria bacterium | reverse complement strand
CATCAATGCGGTCAAATTTATTGAGCCTGCAAAACATCAGCGGGCAGGTTTCCTCTACTCAAAATAAGTTAGCCACCGGCAATAAAGTAAATTCCGCGATAGACAACCCGAGTTCATACTATACAGCTCTTTCACTAAATAATCGCGCAGATGACTTGAATGCTTTGCTAGATTCCATGGGGCAGGCTGTGAGCACCATAAAAGCCGCCACCACGGCGTTGGAGAGCGCGACCGATTTTTTGGAGCAAGCCAAAGCCGTTGCCAATCAAGCTTTGGAAACCGCAAAAGTGCCGAGTAAATCATTTTTTGAAGAAAGGGTCGGTGAGAACGGCGCTGTTGTTACAACCGCGCAAGAGCTGAGAGATGCGATTAATTCCGGCAAAGAAACAATTTGCGTTTATGGTGCCATAGATTTAGGCGACATCTCTACTACTGGTGGATTGACATTAAAAGAAAATCAAAAGCTTGTCGGCGTCGGCTATTTTGGCAATTATGATACGGATACGAATAAGTTTTCTTCTATTTCCGCGACGGCTAATGCTGTCAAAGATATGATTATCGTAAATGGAAATAATACAACAATTTCAGATTTAAGTATAGATTATGATAATAACGTAGCTGCAGGCGAAATCTCCGCTGTGTATATCGCCGGAAAAGCTGGAGACCAATATAAGAACTCTCTACACAATTTAGATGTGTATACTAACTTTTCTGATGGTAGTCAAAGCCAAAAAGCCGCAATTAAAATTAACTCCAGTAAAATCTCTGCCTCTGGAAAAATCAGCGTTTACTCCAAAGGACAAAGAGTACATAGTTTCCAGACAAAAAATGATTCTGTTTTAGATATTGAACATGACACTCAAATAAATATTCAAAATTACGGGGCTAATAGTAGTGGAGTAAACTGTGGTGGTTCGGTAGTTAATATTTATTCAGGGGCGAATATTAATATTCAAAATTATGGAGAATCTGCTGTTGGTTTAAGTACATCAAACAGTGTCCTTACGAATATTAATTCTAACGCTAAACTCAATATTAGTTGCACAGGAAATAATGGGGTTGGAATTTTATCTGCAGGACAATCGACCGTTGACATCCAAAAGGATGCCCATATTAATATTCAAACATATGAACTTTTTGGATATGGAATACAAGTAGGCGGTCTGAGCTTTTGCAACATATCTGGTAATGTTTGCATTTATACAAGACAAAGATATGCATATGGATTTTGTAATCAATCGGGGGAGGTGAATATTGGTAATTCAGCACAAATTCATTTGAATACAGCTGAAGCTCCTTTTTGGAATGGGCCAACTAGCGGTACTTATACAAATATTTTAAATATTTCAAAAGGGGCAAAACTAGCGTTGGAAAAAGAGGGTAAAACGGATTGGTATGAGGTAGAAGATGATTGGAAAAACGAGAATACATCCACCACAACCAGCAATACAATCACAGCCGACGGGCTTAAAAATCAACTTAATCTTGAATCCACCTCTGCTTGGGAGTTGCCAGAGAAGGCAGAGATAGATTGGGAAGATAGCAATTCAAGCGGTGAAACGGCCAAACAAGATTTAGCTGACGCTGGCAAAAATTATCAAGAAATCATCAACCAGTATGATTCGCTCATCAAGGATGCCTCTTATAAAGGCATTAACCTTTTGCAAGCGGATAAACTCACTGTGAAGTTTAATGAAACGAACACGGCAGATTTAAGCGTGCAAGGCAAAGATATGGGAACAAAAGCCTTAGGACTCACGACATTTGAGTGGCAGAGCCAAGGAGATATAAATAAGTCTCTAGAAGAGTTGACATCAGCCATAAATGCTATTCGCAGTTATTCTTCAGAGCTAGGGAATAATTATAATATCATCACCACCAGACAAGATTTTACAGAGAGCTTGATAAATGTTTTAACCGAAGGAGCAGATAAATTAACACTGGCGGATATGAATGAAGAAAGCGCCAATATGTTGGCTCTGCAAACCCGCCAGCAATTAGCCATAAATTCCCTCTCACTTGCTTCCCAAGCCAGCCAAAGTATCCTAAAACTGTTCTAAGGCACGAGCGCCAGCGAAACGAACCTCGTGAGTTGAGCGGATTACCGCTTGCTAATCGCCCCGGGGCGTTCCCCGGTTAGTCACGGAAAATATCTTTAGCAGAGAGATTGAATTTTTGTTTAGAGGAATCTTTTTCTTTTGGAGTTTTGATTTTGATATCTTTCTGTTTTTTACTTTTTTCAACGACTTTTTGTACGTCTTTTTTGTTCTTGCGGCCGGATTTTTTAAGAATAAGCTCAGCCACTTGTCGGTCATCGGTAGACTTTTCTCCGGCATTGATGATATCTTCCACTTTCATTTTTTCAAGAGCTTTAAGTTGAGATTCATCGGCAGCTAAAGCCATTTTGCGGATTCGGGTAATGCCGCGAAGCATAGTAACGGTCTCACCTTTAGAAAGTTTACGAACTCCGGATTTTGTTTTAAGGGCAACTTCCTCGCTTAAAACTTTTTCTAGGGAGCTATTAATAAGGGTAACATCGGAGAGGTTTTTCCCGGCCACTTTTTTATCCAAGCCTTTTAAGCCTGCTTCTCTGGCAAGTTTATCAGCCACAGCGACAGCCTCAAGTCTTCCGGCTGTTTGCTGCATTTTTTGAATATTAAGAGTTTCTTTTTGTTGGAGTTGTTTTCTTTCATCCTCATAGAGAGCGTTCATAAGAGAATTATTTAGATCATGAGGAACTCCATCATAAAAATCCTCATCTTCCTCCTCATCATAGACTTCTTTAATTTTTTTACGAATTTTTTTTAAGCCCTTTGGAAGCTCGGCAGGTTTTGCAGAGAAGGTTGTGTTGATCGCTTTTTTCTCTGTTGCCTCAAAAGCGAGAGCTTTTTTAGTGTCAATTTTGCGAGTTAATTTTTCAGTGGCGCCGAAGCCTTTATTTTTTTTCCATTCAATATTTAAGCTTGAAGACTCGTCTTCCATTCCAAACTCCATAATTTTTGGCAATTCTGCCATAACCAAGCATATTTTGGCACAGAAAGTTTTTTTTGTCAATTAAAGTGATGCCTTTTTATAAGTAATCATCAAAGATCCATCGGAGAGGCTTTTTGCAGCAACTTCTATATCTTTTCCGTCTCTTCGGTTTAAGATAAAAGTTTTGGTAGTCATAGACAAAAGGTGCGCTGTCATTTCTTTTTTTAAGCTATCCCAGTCTTCCTTTTCATCAAAAAAGAGACGTTGGCTGTCAAGTACTTCTTCCAGATTTGGTTCTTGAGCCAAGAAGTTTTTTTGCGCTTTCCAAAGTTTGAGATAAGATTCGTTATAGAAATTCAGCCGCCCGTTAGAGCCAAAAATAAGCACGGCATCAAAAAGATTTTCGAGCATTTCTTTTTGTACGGAGAGCAAAGCATTATAGGCGCTGGTTGTTGCCAATCGGTCTGTAATATCTTCGTAGGCAAAGATGAGGCCTCCTGTTGGATAAGCAGCCCTCAATCGGCGTAAAGTTTTACCGTTTGGAAGATGAAGCATATCTTTTTGCGGCTCAATAATTTGAGTAAATTTCTTCTGCTCTTCATTTTTAAACATGATATAGTCAGGAACCTCGGGCAGTAATCTTTTTTCTCTGATTGTATCTAAGAATGTGGCATAAGAAGGTTCTTGTTCAAACCAAGCATCATCGAGCAGCCAAAGTCTGGCAAACGATTGGTTATGAAATGCAAGCTTTAAGTGTTGATCAAAGACGGCAAAAGCGGTACCGAGAGTTCCCAAAATTTCCAATTGAGCATTTTGATGAACTTTCAGGTTTCGCTTTAGTTCATCAAGCTCGCTGACATCAATCAAAGTTCCGGCCGTAAAAATTTTATCCAAGCTTTCCTCTGCGTGGAAAGGAGTTTCAAAAGCTTCCATGACCAAGCGCTCCCCATTTTTAATGAGGCTGACGGTAGTTTTTTTACCCCGATTAATGGAGTGAGCCATTTTAGCCAAATCTTTGGAGATGCTTTCACCGTTAATTCCGTTGATTTCGATACCCTCATTTATGATTTTTTCTTTTGTTTGTCCGCCGCAAAGTTCCAAAAATCGTTTGTTGCAGTTGATAATTTTTAGTTTATCATTGCGCAGCCAAACCGGAAATGGAAGATTATCAAGCATATCTTGCAATTGAACAAGTTGGAAATAAGTGTTATCTTTATCGTTTTCGAGCGAGGAAATTTTATTTACCTCAAAAGAAACGTCTCTGAACCAGATCATATCACAATAAATATTTCCATCGATCCCATTAATTCTGGTTCCGACCAAGCGAAGATATTTGTTGGCGCTTTTGAGCATAAATTCATCATCAAAAGAGACGCCCTCATCTTTGAGCATTTCAACATATTTTTGGATTTTTTTGACATCATCCTTGTAAAAATTTTTCAAAATATCTTCAAAAGAAGATTTTGTTCCGTCGGGCAAGTTCATAATCACGGCTAAGCGCCTTGAGCAGCGTTCCACAATATTTCGTCTGGGATCATTGACCTTTTGATCCGGATAAATAAAAGCGAAATATCCGTCTCTGGAAGCATAGAGAGTTTCAGCATATCGTTCGCGGTCGCGGTTAAGAAAATAATTTTTTTGTTTAAGTTTGAGAATTCTAAAGAGTTCAACCATGATAATTACAAACAAGATAACAAAGACGGCAGCCAGCACATACCAAATTTCCGGTGCGGCATAATACATATCACTCAAAAGGTTAAAATCTATCATTTATTATCTTGCCTACAAAAACGGTTGTTTATTTACAGATTTTAGTATATAAAAAACAGTAATTAAACTTAAATTTTTAAATAAGTGGAAAAGATGTATATTTTAGCATTTGATACGACGGCGGCAGCATGCTCAATTGTTTTGCAACAAGATGATAAGGTTTTATCTCGGTTTCATGAGACGATGGATTTTGGTCAATCAGAGGTGTTGATTCCGGCAATATCGGAAATGCTTTCTCAACATAAGCTTAAATTTAGGGATTTGGGGTTACTGTTGGTTTGTGTCGGCCCTGGGTCATTTACCGGTGTAAGGTCATCAATATCAGCGGCCAGAACATTTCCTTTAGCCTGTCCGGAACTGGCTTTAGGCGGTGTTTCAGCCTTTGATGCGTATGTTTTAGGTTTAGATGAGAATGAGCGTGCAGATATAAATGCCGTTATTATTGAAACCAAGAGAGATGATTTTTACATTCAACTTTTTGATAGAGATTTGCAAAAGATAACTCCGCCGCAGGCCTTAGCTTATGAGGACATATTGCCGTTGCTGAGAGGTAAAAAAGTTTCATTAATCGGCGATGGCGTTGAGAGGTTTTTGTCTCGTCCGAGCGGCTTGTCATTACATAGCATCCAAATGCCTGAATCTTTGGATGTTGAACTGTTGGCAAAAGCGGGAATAAAACAGTACCAAGACAAACGTTTAGATTATCCGAAACCGCTTTATTTGCGGGCTCCTGATGTGAGCATTCCGAAAAAATAGCACATTAAGAAAAGTCAAATCCTTTTCCGCTGTCTCTGCCTAAAATCCGTAAAATGGTAGATTGAATTTCATCTTGATGATGAGATTCAATAATCTCAATAATTTCAATTTCTTGTTTATCGAGACGTCTGTTGATGCCCAAAGAGTCATAATATTGCTTGCTGCTGTTATAAAGCTTGGCTGCCTGCAGGCTGTTTCCTTGAGCATAAAGATGCTGAGAAAGGTTTTTGCTGGCGTTAGCGACTTCTCGGGCATTAAGCTCGCCGTCGGCAGATTTCAAAACATTTTGATACGCCCAAATAGCTTTACTGGAGGATTGAGCTTTAGAATACATATCAGCCAAGCGGCTCCAGGCAGAGATGTTGTTTGGAGCAAGCTCTATAGAAAGTTCGAAAGCTCCTGTAGCCAATACAATATCATTAATGGCGGCCAAATTTCCAAACACCAAAGCTTGACGAGAAATCTCTTGATAGAGAATATCTTTTTTTGCATTTCCGCCTAAAGAATTTGCGCGATCAATTCCAAAATCCATCAATGCTTCAATCATGGCCAGAGCCAAAGAGGGATCTCCTTCAGCCAAATGGAAGAGAGCCTCTTCCTCATGCGGCAAAGAAGCATAGTTTTCCAATTTAGAGAATTCCTGACTTTTACATAAGCCGATAAAATCTTTCACGGCATCGATAAATTGCAAAACATCTTCTTCTGAGCTCATATACTGATTGCGAAACATAATGGTCTGAGCAATTTTTAAATCATCGACGCCGCGTCCAATCATATCAATAATAAGGCCAATCAGCTCATTAAGCTGGCGGTTAGATTGGTGATAGGATAGAATATCGGGCTTAATTTCGATATTTTGTACTACGGCATCCATTTCACGAAGCTTGCCTTTTTTCCAGTCCAGATCGATAGAGAATTCTTTTTCGATGAGCTTCTTTTGCTCTTGTTGTTTTTTTTCTTCTGCCAGTTTTTTTTGTACTTCCGCTTCTTTAATTTTGGATGCTTCTTTTTGTTTTTCTTTTTCTGCGGAGGCTCTTTCAGCACTGGCCATTTCCAGTTCTTTTTGGAGTTCTTTTTCGAGCTCCAGCTCTCTTTCCTGCTCTTCAATAATTTGATTAAGTCTCAGCTGATCCTCGTCATCAAAAATTTCATCATCATTTTCATCATCGACGATTTCTGAAGTTGAGCTTTCTTTATCATTGCGCAAGAAAGCCACAATGGTTTTGACATAGATGATGATAATGAGAAACAAAAACAACAACAACGCCAAAATCATCAGGATGATAGAGGCCATTCTCAAGTTATCAATTCCGGCAAGATAAGAGTCAATAACATTTGCCAACACATCAAGCTGGGTTGATATGGAGGTAACAATCTCAGAAGATGACAAAGTATTGAGTAGTTTATCAAACATATTTTTTCAAACCATTTACAAAATATATTTTAAGCATTAGACTGTCAAGCAAATAGTATAAACCGCCAAAAGTTAAAAAAAGATAAGAGAGCGAAGAAAATGGGGTATTTGGCTCAAAAGAAGAAAAATGCAAGAGAAAACATATTTTTAAAGTGGATGTTGTTTATCTTTACGATATTAACGTTGCTGTTTCTTTTGCCGCAAAAGGATATTTTTTTAAAAAATTGGCTTTTTCAGATATATGTCATAAATGTCTTAATTTTTCTCTACGCACTGATTATTCGCAGATTTTACTTTTGTTTGGGTTTTGCTGTTTTGCTGATTATTAATTATTTTCAAATAGCGATGAGCGCCAGAATTTTCACAAATTTTGACAGCGGCGGCGAACATCATATTTCCGTTACCTATAGTCCGGATAGTCCTTTAGAGGTAGAGGCGCATAATGCCATTGTTTTAAGAAAAGGACATTTAGTTTTGGGACAAAATGAGATAGCGCCTTTTATGGCAATAGAAAAGAACGGTCATGTATTTACGCTAATTCGGGTAGATTTGGAAAATAATACCCCCAAAGAAAGAGCCATAGGACTTTTACAGTTGCGCAATTTTATTTCTGACCAAGATGATCCGGTTATTGTTTTTGGAGATTTTGGCCTACCTGCGTGGTCAAAAGAGATGAAAGCTTTTTTGGAAGATACTAATCTTGAGGTAAAAAATCGAATATTGTTTGTAAAAAAAGGTTCAAGATATAGCTATTTTTCATCTCCGAAATTTTATATATTATCTTTTCAAAATGTCGGCGTAGAAGATATTAATGTGTCTGCTCCCAAAGATGACAAGAGTTATCCGGAAATAAAAGCTCATCTTAGTTTTTATTAAAACATAGTTTTATTTAGTAAATTTAATAAGCTTTCGGCACCGGCATTTTTTGCATATTGCAGCGCCATTTCTTTGTTTTTGTCGCCGATTTCTTTGTGTCCGCGCCGATATGCGGCAAGGGCGATATTCGCATAGTCAATAGCGGCAGCACCGATTCTGTCATTTTGAAGCTCATTACTCAGAGATTGCTGAAACAAGCCCTCAGCTCTTCTAAAGTCACCTTGTTTAAGATAAATAATGCCAAGCAGGTTATAAACATTGGCAACATGGAAACAGGTTTTGTGTTTGGCCGTTTCCTTAAGTAATTCTCGCAAGACTTGTTCACTTTTGAGGTGATTATCTTTAGCTAACAAAGCCTGAGCCTGCAAGAACATCATTTCTTGGAGAGCAGAAAAGTTTTTTGTTTTCAGATAAAGCGCTTCAGCTGCTTTTGCGTTTTTATAGGCCCTATCCCAAAGGTTTTGTGCAGCTTCTACCTGCGCCAAAATATCCAAACTCAACGCTTGTCCTCGAAGATTTTTAAGAGAAGTGAACTCTTTTTTTGCCTGTAATGCCAGTTTGTTTGCTTTCTTCAATTGTCCTTGAATAAGAGCGGCAAGAGCTTGTTGGTTGATGATTTCTGTTTCACCGAGTTTGTCTTGGGCAATCAGAAAAAGTTTTTTTGCCTTTTCAAAAGCGGTATTGGCTTCTTCAAAACGCTGTTGTGTCACCATAAGCATTCCAAAGACTCCCCAAGTTTCTGCTTCTTTGGCGGAGGCATTAATAACGCCGAAGAGCTGGGAGGCGGTTTTAAGCATAAAATCAGCGGTATCAAACACGGCGCTGACTCGGTAAATGGTGCCGCCCAAAAGGTAGGCTAAGGCCTCCTCATAAACAAAGCCCAGCTTTTGAAATTGTTTAGCGGCGGCGGCAGTTTTTTGGGAGGCGCTCAAGAGGTCTCCCTCATAAAGAGCGCTCCAAGCCAAAAGATAATCGGTTCTTGCTTTTTCGGCTTTGTTGTTTGGGGAGAAGGATTCGATGATTTTTTGAGCTTTTTCAAAATTAAGGTCAAGAAAGGCTTGCTCGGCTTTTTGCAAAGGATTCGGATGAGAGAGTTTTTTGTGTTTGCAAAGAGCCTTGAATTCATCCAAAATATCTAAAGCAAGAGATGAGAAAGCGGAGTAATCCTTGTCCTTTAGAGATTGTAGGATGGTGTGCAGTTTTTTCTTTGGCAGTTTGTTGAGGCGCTTTGCAATTTTTTTAGTTATTTCAGATGAATACCAAGCATTTTTAGGATGATGTTTTAAGATGTTTCTTTCTAAGATTTGGCAAATAATCCGCTGTCTGATTTTCTTAAAATAGAAGAAAGAAAAGAGCAGAGGAACAGAGGCAATCAGAAGAATGATCAACAAATGCAGCATAAAATTTACTTTTCTTTACCCAATGTTAGCTTTTGATAAATTATGATACACCATAACGTATCTGAAATTCAATGTATAGGAAATTTTTACGATGAGCATAACCCGCCTTAAATCAAAGGACCTTTACACCAAGTGTGACCCGCAAAAGTTCAAATTTTCTTCAACGGCCGAGTTGGAGGAGCGCTTGTCTGCCCTGGGGCAAGACAGAGCCTTAAGCGCGGTAGAGGTTGGCATTAATATCCAATCCAAGGGATATAATTTGTTTTGCTTGGGGCCTGAGGGGACGGGAAAAACCAGTTTAGTCAAAAGAGTATTGGTGACAGAGGCTAAAAAGAGAGCCACACCGGATGATTGGGCCTATGTTTATAATTTTGACGAGCCCTATAAGCCCAAGGCCATAAATTTTCCGGCCGGCACGGCAACGGAATTTGCCAAAGATGTAGATAAGCTGATAGAGGCTTTCTCAACAGTTATTCCCACCATTATGGAGAGCGATGAATATAAGGCCAGTCTGAGCATTATTCACGAGAAATACAAACAATATAAAGAAAAATATATCAAGACACTGCAGAAAAAAGCCAAAGGCAAGAGTGTGTCGTTGCTGCATATGCCGGTGGGCTTGGTTGTTGCACCGGTCAAAAACGGAGAGGTTTTGAGCCCCGAGGCGTTTGATGAGCTGCCCGAAGAAGAGAAAAAGCAGCTGATGGAAGATCTCAACCAAATGCAGGAAGAGATTGAAAAAACAGCGCAAGACCTGCCGCAGTGGGAAGACAAACAAAGAAAAGAAAGTAATGACTTAAGAGAAAAATTCTTAAAAATAGCGGTTAAGAAACCCATAGATGAGCTCCATGCCAAATACAAGGGGCATAAGGGCGCCAATGAGTTTTTAAAGAGTGTTCAAAAGTATATTGTTACCAATATAGATGAGTTTATGCCGGCAACAGATACGCCGGCCGCCACACCGGAGGCTAATTCGGAAGATCCGTTGAGCGCACTGTTCTCCAAGTTTAAACAACCCGAAGAAGACAAATATGCCAAATTCAAGGTAAACGTGATTGTCAAGAATGAGGCCGGCTCAGGAGCTCCGATAGTTCACCTCGACCACCCAACCCAAGGAAATTTAGTCGGTAAAGTGGAGAGAATACAACAATACGGTGCGTTGTTGACAGACTTTACATTGATTAAAGCCGGCGCATTACATAAAGCCAACGGAGGATTCCTCCTGATAGATGCGAGAAAGTTACTGTTGCAACCTTATGCATGGGATTCTCTAAAGCGCGCGCTGGCCTCCAAAACCATCAAGATTGAGGCTCCGAGCGAGGACACCACATTTACCACAATTTCACTGGACCCGGAGCCGATTCCTCTGCAAGTTAAGGTTATTTTGACCGGCGATGAGGAATTATATGATGTTCTCTCGGAAAGAGATCCCGACTTCTCGGATTTCTTCAAGGTAGAGGCAGACTTTGGCGTCTTGATGGACAGAACGCCGTATAATGAGATCGAGTATGCAAAGCTGATAGGCTCTTTGTCAAAGAAAAAACATTTGCGCTCGCTCAATAAACAGGCGGTGGCGAAAGTTATAGAATATTCTTCTCGCTTGGCCGAGAGTTCAGAAAAGTTGACGGCGCATATTGCCTCAATCGGTGACTTGCTGAGGGAGGCTGATTATTGGGCGCGCAAGTCCAAGGCTAACCAAATTGGCAAAAACCATATTGAGCAGGCCATAGAGGCCCAGATATACCGCTCTGACCGCATCAAACAGGCAATGCTTGAGCAGATAGAAAAAGGCACAATCTTGATAGATGTTGAAGGCTCAAAAGTCGGGCAAATAAACGGACTTGTGGTCTACAACTTCTCACGCACAAGCTTTGGCAAACCGGCCAGAATCACGGCGCAGGTCCGCATCGGCAAAGGCGAGTTTATCAATATTGAAAGAGAAGTGGAAATGAGCGGGCCGATTCACTCCAAAGGCGTTCTGATTTTGGAGAGCTTGCTTGCCAACCGTTTTGCCAAATATTCTCCGCTTTCGCTTTCTGCCTCAATTGTGTTTGAGCAGTCATACGGCGGCGTAGATGGAGACAGTGCATCTTCAACAGAGTATTACTGCTTGCTTTCTGCCATTTCGGGCTTGCCGATAAAACAGAGCATTGCCGTCACAGGTTCTATCAACCAATTCGGCGAGATTCAACCAATCGGCGGGGTTAATGAAAAGATAGAAGGATTCTTTGACGTCTGTGCTCACCATGGTCTAAACGGCAAACACGGGGTTATTATCCCAAGAACCAATGTTAAGGATTTGATGCTGAGAGAAGATATCCTAAAAGCGGTGGATGATGGCCTGTTCCATGTTTGGGCTGTAGATACTGTAGATGATGGTATAGAAATCTTAACCGGTGTGAAAGCCGGCGCCATGGATAAGCACGGGCGCTATCCCAAAGGCAGTGTAAATCGTCAAGTTCAGGAAAGTTTGGAATATTTCTACAAGCAATACGCCAAATACGCCAGAGAAACGCATGGTTGCTTAGGCAAATAAGATTTAAGCCTTTGGCTCAAAATTTATTCTCGGATCAATGAGAGAATAAATGATATCTGAGATAAGCTTTAAGATAAGACCAAGGAGTGCAAAGATATAGAGAGTACCGAATATGACCGGGTAGTCCCTGGTCATAATCGCCTCATATCCAAGCAACCCAAGACCGTTGAGAGAGAAGATAACCTCAATAAGCAAAGAGCCGGTAAACAGCATTTTAATAAGCAGAGTCGGAAATCCTGCAATCACAATCAGCATGGCGTTTCGAAAAACATGGCCGTAAAGGACTTGTTTTTGAGTAAGACCTTTTGCTTTGGCGGTCAAGACATATTGTTTGCCGAGTTCATCTAAGAAAGAGTTTTTTGTAAGCATGGTAAGGCTGGCAAATCCACCCACCACCATAGCTGTTACCGGCAGAGTGATGTGCCAAAAATAATCCGCTATTTTGCCGGCCCAAGAAAGTTCCGGCCAGTTGTCAGAGGTCAGCCCGTGAAGCGGAAACCATTGCAAATAAGTGCCGCCGGCAAAAAAGACAATTAAGAATACGGCAAACAAGAAAACCGGCATAGCTGAGCCGAGAATTACCAAAAAAGAGGTCCAAACATCAAATTTTGAGCCATCACGAACTGCTTTTTTAATACCCAACGGAATGGCAATAAGGTAGATAATAAGGGTGGACCATAAGCCAAGAGAGATTGAAACCGGCATTCTTTCTTTGATGAGCTGCCACACGGTTTTGTCCTGATAAAAACTTTTGCCAAAGTCAAAAACCAGATAACCCTTAAGCATTTTCCAAAAGCGGATATGTGCAGGCTGATCAAATCCAAATTGTTTTTCAAGCTCGCTAATGAGCTCATCAGGAACTCCGCGGGCGCCTTGATATTGGCTAGAAGATTTTTCCTGCACCATATTTGCCGCCCCTGAAATGGCAGAGGTGGCATTAACATTCATTCCGCTGTATTTTGCTAAAATATATTCCACCGGACCGCCGGGCGCAAATTGAATAATGATAAAGTTCAATGCCAAAATTCCAAGCAATGTAACGGGAATAAGCAGTAATCTTTTTAAAATGTAATTTCTCATTTTATATTATTCCTCCCGCCACCAGGTAAAGGGGTTAAATCCGGCCGGAAAATCTGTTTTATGATGCTTTAGCCCTTTGCGGTACGCCACACGGTTGTGCGGAGAATACCATTGCGGAATCATATAATGCTCATTCAAGATGACCCGATCAAGGGCTCGGATGGCTTCCTGATACCCTTGTTTGTCATTTGATGAGATGATGATATCGATTAAGCCGTCAATGGCCTCATTTTTGATTCCCATCATGTTATAAGAACCATGCACATCGGCAGATTGAGAACCGAAAAGTTCCTTGAGTTCGTTTCCGGGCAAGTTGCTCATCTGGAAACCCAAAATAGCCACCTCAAAATCAAATTTATCCAGCCGGTTTTTGAAGATATTAGTTTCCAAGTTTCTGAAAGTCATTTTGATGCCTATTTTCCTCAAGTTTTCAATGAAGGGCAGCATCACACGGGTAAAAGAGGATCCATTGGCAGAGTTGCTCAAAACCTCAATTTCCAAGGGCTGGTTGGTGGCAAGATTAGTCATTTTCCCATCTTTAAAATCATATCCGGCTTCTCTTAGGAGGCTGACAGCACGTTTCAGGTTCTCTCTGGTTTGCAGAGGCGAGGCATGGCGAGGAGTTTGCGGCGCTTTGGTAAAGAGTTCAGATGGGAGTTTGTCGCGGAAGCGTTCAAGGAGCTGAAGCTCAAGCCCTTTGGGCATAGAAGTTGCCGCCATTTCGGTATTTTCAAAACAACTTTCGATTCTTTTATATTGATTATAGAAAAGTTTATCGTTAGCCCAGTCAAAGTTAAAAGCTAGGCCGATAGCTTCTCTCACTTTTGGATCTGCAAATTTAGATAGCCTGGTGTTAAAACCAAAGAATTGAAGAGTTGCCGGCTGGTTATGCGGCAGTTCTTCTTTGATAACCGAGCCGGATTTCACCAAATCATTGTCATAAGCGCTGACCCATATTTTGGCAATATATTCTTCTCTGATATCGATATCTCCGGAAAACAATGCCTGCAAGGTAACGGTAGTATCTTGGTAGTAGTCGTAACGCACTTGGTCAAAATTAAAAAAGCCTTTGCGTGAGGGTAAATCTTTGGCCCAGTAATCGGGGTTTCTTTCAAAGCTCAGATATTTGCCGGGGGAAAAACTTTTGAGCTTGTATGGGCCGCTGCCCAAGGGGGCATTAAGAGATGGCGTGGCAAAATCTTTTCCTTCCCAGTCTTTTGCCGAATATATCCTAAGTTGAGAGAGGATAAGCGGTAGTTCTTTGTTGGTTGAGCCTTTTTTGAAATAAAAACGCACATGCTTATCAGAGATTTTTTCCGCTCTCTCAACATCAGCATAATAAACCCGATAAAAAGGCGAACCTTTTTGGATAAGAGAGTTAAAAGAGAAAATGACATCATCGGCGGTGACAGGAGAACCATCAGAAAACCGAGCTCTTTCATCAAGGATAAAACCAACAAAAGAGTGGTCGTCGGGAAGTTCGAATTCTTGGGCTATCAGCGGATAAACGGTAGATTCATCATCAACGGGAATAACCCCCAAACTATCAAGGGTGAGAGTAGCCACGGAAGGGGCAGCGATTCCCTTAAAAATAAAAGGATTAAAATTGTCAAACCCGCCGTATTCCGGCATTACGATTTTGCCACCCTTTGGGGCTTTGGGGTTAACATAATCAAAATGAGAGAAATCTGCGCCATATTTCGGCTGTCCGTAAATAGGCAAGCGAGATGTTCTGGCAACCTTTGCCGATGCAAAATCTGCAAAGCAAATAAGAAAGAGAAAAATCCCTAAAACAAATATGCTATTTCTGATAATTTTGCTCATCGGTCCAATTGCCGAAAGGGTAAGCCAGATTAGGTTCTTCCGAAGGCTCTTCTTTGCTTAAGGGAGCCTCTTCTTTTGCCGGCATTTTGACTTCGGCCCACTCTTTTTTGAGGCTGTCCAGAGCTTTTTGTGTATCGGTTGGTTCCGTCTTGGGCAAAACTATTTCCGGGGCTGTTTGTTGCGGTTCGTCTATTTGGATAGAGGGGGCTGCAGGTTCTTCCACAGGTTCTTCGTCAGCCATAGAAATTGTAGGCTCCTGGGGTTCATCAGCAAAGCTTCTTTCAAGGGCAATGGAGAAAGGGTCTCTCTCCGGTTCTTGCCGAAAAAGAGGTTCTTCATCTTCTTTTTTCTTGAAGATATTAAGTTTCTTGAGGAACGATTCTTTTGGCGCCTCAGGCTCTTCTTGCTCCAGTTCAAAATGCTGCGGTTGAATTTTAGGCTCCGATTTGAAAGCAGGGGCAATTTTTTCTTTTTTGGGTGCAAAGTTAGAAGCAGCTTCTCTGCCGCGTCTGATTTCTGCGCCAATCGGGGAGAGGATGGAGAACACCTTTCCCATTACACCGGTTTCAATCATGTTAAAGAAGACTTTGTCTTGGTCGTGTTTGTCAAGCATTTCTACCACGGCTTGATAGCGCGCGCAAAATTCCATGATTGTTCCGCCCAAGAGCGGGTCATAGAGAGCGTGTTCAAAAATGCGTTTTTGGAAGTTTGGCTGGGAGTTGTTTACTTCAATAATCACCTTTCCAAAAGACCATTTTCCGCCGTTTTGAACTTTATTCCAAAGATTTTCGATTTGCTCTGAGGAAGCCAACTTACAACTGCGGATAATTTCGGAAAGCAGCTCGTTCATGTCAGCAATCAGAAGGTCGAATTTATTTAGGATAAAGCCGTCATTGATATGTTGTTCGGTCTCAATCAAAACTCTTGCCAACAAGTCGGAGTAGTCCTGATTTTTCTTCATTTGTGACATAAGTTTGCGCAGCTGCAGGTTGACATTTTTGTTGTTGATGTATTGGTTTGCAAAGCCAAAGACCGCCCACATCAAGAAGATAGGCAGGCACACCAGCAAGGTATAGAGCATAATATTTGCGATTCCGGCATCAAAGAAAGATATGCCGGCCAAGCTGTCGTTAATAAAGCGGATGGCATAAATAAGCCAAAGCAAAGAAGAAAAAATCAGTGTAAAAAAGGCAAATGCGAGCAAGACACAAAACTCCTCTGTTTTTCATAATAAAACTATCCTATTAGATAATCTTCTTTTTTCCAAGAAAAAACACGTCTTCTTGCACAAAAAGAAAAATAAGAGTCGAAATTTACAAAAAAATATGTTATCCAAGAGAAAGTTTTTGAATAACAAAAGAGATTATAGATGAGTAATAGTTCCGATACATTGGTTTTGGATTTTGAAAAAACGATTTTTGAGATTGAGTCTAAGATAGAAAGTCTGAAGTATCTGGCAAAGGATGAGGATGTTGATATTTCACAAGAAGTCAGCCGTCTGCAGGCCAAATTGGAAAAGCAAATGCGCCAATCATATGCCAGCCTTACTCCGTGGCAAAAGTCACAAGTGGCCAGACATCCGCAGCGTCCGCATTGTTTGGACTATGTCCATGGGCTGATAGAAGATTTCACCCCATTGTGCGGAGACCGTGTATTTGGTGATGATGAGGCCATGATTGGCGGTATCGGTCGTTTTAAGGGAATTTCGGTTGTGGTCTTGGGACAAGAAAAAGGCCACGACATTGAGTCTCGCATCAAATATAATTTTGGCATGGCCAAGCCGGAAGGATATAGAAAAGCCCAGCGTTTGATGGATTTGGCAGATAAATTCAATATGCCGGTTTTGGCTTTTGTAGATACCTCGGGAGCTTTCCCAGGTGTTGAGGCTGAGGCTAGAGGGCAGGCAGAGGCAATAGCGTCATCAATTGAAAAATGCCTGCAAATCCATTCTCCGATAATCTCGGTTGTAATTGGCGAGGGCGGTTCCGGAGGGGCTATTGCTATTGCCACGGCCAATAGAGTTTTGATGTTGGAACACTCTATTTATTCGGTTATTTCACCGGAAGGCTGTGCTTCGATTCTGTGGCGTTCGGCCGATAAGGTAAAAGAGGCAACAGAGGCCTTGCGCTTGACGGCGCAAGATTTGCGTAAACTTGGAGTGATAGATGAAATTATCTCAGAGCCTTTGGGCGGAGCGCATCGCAATCCACAACAAGCCATTGAGCGTGTTGGAGATAGTATTTTAAAACATTTAAAAGAGCTGATGTCACAAAGTCGCGATGAGCTAAAGAAACGTCGTACGGAAAAATTCCTGCGGATGGGGAGACATTTTGCAGAGTCTAAATAACATTCTCGGCCAGTATTCAGACTTGCTGGTATTTATTGCGGTATTAATTATCGTGATAGGCAATATTGCTTTTTGGCTATTGTCAAAAAGCAAAAAGGCAGATTCTACCTTGAGCGATATTTTGCTGCGAGGTCAGGCTGAGCTGGCTGGCAGATTATCGCAGTTAAGCGAGCATTCATCACAAGAGCAAAATAAGATTGCCATGGCCATAAACGAGCAGCGTGTGGCAATGCTAAAGATTATGGATGAGAAACTGTTGGCGGTGACCAAAAGCGTTGGTGAAGGGCTGCAACAAAATGCCAACAAGACTGCAGAGACCCTAACGGATTTGCGTGAACGTTTGGCGAAAATAGATGTCGCCCAGCAGAAGATATCTACCCTCTCGGAACAGGTCGTTTCTCTGCAAGAGGTGCTGTCGAATAAACAAGCAAGAGGTGCATTTGGCGAGATACAGCTAAATGACTTGGTTACCTCGATTCTCCCGCCCAATGCCTATGAATTTCAGGTTGTGTTGTCTAACACCAAGCGGGCAGACTGTGTTTTGAGGTTGCCCAATCCTCCGGGAACGATAGTGATAGATGCCAAATTTCCTCTGGAAAGCTACCAAGCCTTGCGTGCGGCCAGCACACCGCAAGAAAAGACAGAGGCAGAAAGATTTTTCAGAGCATCGGTTCTAAAACACATTAAAGATATTGAGGAAAAATACATTATTCCCGGCGAGACAGCAGAATCAGCACTGATGTTTTTGCCGAGCGAGGCCATATATGCGGAGCTGCATGCTAACTTTACCGATGTTGTAGAGGTTTCATATCGCTCAAAAGTTTGGATAGTGTCCCCCACAACATTGATGGCGACATTGAACACGGTGAGAGCGGTGTTAAAAGACGCCAAAATGCGTGAGCAGGCAGGGGTTATCCAAAAAGAAGTCGGCACCCTGATTGAAGACATCACAAGGCTAGACAGCAGAATAGAGAGCTTATCAAGACATTTCAAACAAGCCAATGAAGATGTCGAGGGAATAAAAGTTTCCTCCGGCAAGATAGGCCGCCGCATTCAAAAGATAGAAGATATAGAATTAGGCGAGGAACCACAGCACATAGCAGTTGCCCACCTGGCCAATGATGAATAAAACCTTTGGGATAAGTTGCAAATAATATGTTGGAAAATTTTTAATTTACGATATTGATATTTGAGATAAAAAAAGTTAACCTGATAACAAATAATTAAGAAAAGGAAAAAGAAGTGACAAAATCTGAATTGATAGAGAAAATAGCAGCCAAAAACCCTCACTTGATGTTGAAAGATGTTGAGAGAATAGTGGCAGTTGTTTTAGATAAAATAACAGATTCTCTGGCTAAAGGAGATAGAGTGGAATTTAGAGGTTTCGGAGCATTTTCTGTTCGTACCCGTAGCCCGCGTCTGGCCAAAAATCCGCGCACAGGAGCTCAAGTGAAGGTAGAAGAGCGCAACATTCCGCACTTCAAGACTGGTAAACAGCTTTTTGAACTCTTAAATAAGTAGTATTAATAAACACCGACAAGGAGCCACGCCATGGGGTTCATAAAAACGTTGATAGGAATACCGTTGCTGATTGTTATATTGGTATTTTCCTTTGTAAATAACGATTTAGCAACGTTTAGCTTGTGGCCTTTTTATGTTGAGATCACGGTTTCCTTGAGTGTGGCAATAGTATTTTTGCTTCTGGTTGGTTTTGTTTTGGGTAGTTTTTTCAGTTGGCTGTCCTATGCCCCTGTGCGTAAAGCGCTAAGAACACAGAAAAAACAAAACAAGAGACTGAGCAAAGAGCAACAAAAGCTAGCCAAAGAAATGGAAGATTTGCACGAAAATCTTGCGAGCTTAAAAGAGATAGAGGCACAAATGCCAAAACCTTCAAAGTGGGAGAAGGTAAAGAATTGGTTTCGTCGTTCCGATAAAAAGGAAGCTGAGAGCGAAAGCAAATAGATGTTTTTAACAACTAAGGTATAAAGATGAACTGGTTATCTGATTTTGTACGTCCAAAGATAAAGAAGATTACGACCAAAGAGATTGCAGACAACTTGTGGACCAAGTGTCCAGAATGTGGTCAGATGCTCTACACCAAGGAGCTGGAAAAGAACGAGTATATCTGCACCTCGTGTGATCACCATTTACGTATGCCGATATTAAAGCGTTTTGCCATGTTGTTTGACAATGGCGAATATAAGCTGATTACACTGCCCAAACTGGTTGAAGATCCGTTAAATTTTAAGGATTCCAAAAAATATACGGATCGTTTGCGCTCCTACCGCAAAGCCACCGGAGCGGATGATGCGATTCGCGTGGCACAAGGAGAGATTGGCGGCATCACCTGCGTGATTGCGGCGATAGACTTTAGCTTTATGGGTGGCTCTATGGGTACGGCAGTCGGCGAGGGGATAGTTAAGGCAGCCGAGATAGCCACCCGCGGCAATTATCCGCTGATAACGATTGCGGCCTCAGGCGGAGCGCGCATGCAAGAAGGTATTTTGTCTTTGATGCAAATGGCCAGAACATCTGCCGCGGTTAATATGGTTAAGGAAAAAGGCCTGCCGTTTATTTCCATTTTGACAGACCCGACAACGGGCGGAGTTTCGGCTTCTTTTGCCATGTTGGGTGATATTCACATTGCCGAGAAAGGGTGCGTGATAGGCTTTGCCGGTGCCCGTGTTATTGAGCAAACCATCAGGGAGAAATTGCCCGAGGGTTTCCAGCGTGCCGAATATTTGAAAGAGCACGGTATGGTGGATATTGTTGTCCGCCGCCCGGAGATGAGAGATACGCTGGTACGGGTGATAAGCATTTTGTTGCACCAAAAGCCGCAAGTAAACACCCTGGCAATCGAGAACAAATAAGTAAAAGCCTCCCCAAAGGGAGGCTTTTTTACGGCTTGCCGGTCGTTCGTGCCATATTCAAACAAATTAATTGCAAATTAATTTTTCTGCTCTAGTATTAGCAATGCAGGGGCGAGTTGCGCCTGCGGAGTGTAGAAGCTCCTTGCTAGAAAAAGAACAACTCCTTTTATGGGGAGCCGGGGGTATAAGCATACTTGTATGTCGAAGAACCCGGACTGTTCTAGCACAGTTTCTACCTCCCCGCCTTAAATTCATTTAAGGCGGTTTCTTTTTAATAAGAAATTTAGGAGTTGAAACGATGAATAACAAAAGACAAGCAATCAAAGAACTTATTCAAAATCACGGAAGTATTGCCCAGCAACTTCACCAACTGAGAGTGTCTAAACAATTATCTTTAGAGAAACTCTCTCATGACACCAGAATTCCTATCTACATTTTAGATGATATGGAAATCGGCTCTCATCCCTTGCAACTTTCCAATCTCTATATCTTAGCTAAATACTATGGTAAAAAGGTGCATATTCAATTGCTAGACTAAAACAAAACCCCGCTTGCGAGAAACAAGCGGGGTTTTTGAGGTGTGGAAACTTCTTGTATGCGTCAGCGAACGAATATTTGTACTTCAGAAGAAGACCCTGTTCCGACTTTAGCGGAAAGGTTAATTCTGTCTGCGCCAACACCCATATCAATCATATCCTGAAAGATTTGGGTGGCATTGTTTTTGGCAACGGCCGAGGAGCCTGAAGCGGGGCTGACAGCCACCACGTCAAAAACAACGGACGGCTTTTTGGCTTGTGCGCTCTCAACAGCTTTCTTGAGCCCGTCTTTATAATTTACGCCGGCTTTGTTGAACTTAGCCACAAAGAGCGGGGAAGAACTACTAACTGTCGGGGCTGCACCAAAACGGGTGGCATTATATGCAGGTCCCATCGGAACATTGTTTACGCCATAGCTACCGACTTTGATTGCGGAGCTCAGGTTAACAATAGTGTCATTAGCGGTGTTGATGTATTGTTTTTGGCGAGCGATATCGCTGTTGACCTCATTGAGCAAGCTGTTCATCAACACAGAAGTTTGGCTGGCTTCATTCTCCAAAATGTGCAATTGGCGGTGGTCTTCATCAACAGCGCCTGAGATAGTGTATGCAGCACGGATAGCATCAACCAAATAATCAGTGTTTGCGGTGTCAGCAGCGATCTTACCGGCCAATTGGGTGAGAGCATTTGTGTTTGCATTCATCACCTGAACATTGTTCTGAGCAGATTCGAGCATAGCAAACATCTGTGGGTTTCCGGGAGTGGTGCCGACCTGGAGTTTAGCTTCAATCGTGCCGGTGGTTTTGTGGTATTGGAGAGCATTGTTAATGACAGATGCTCTGATTTGCTGCAAAGTTGCGTTGTTAGCGCGGATAGAAGATTGCAACTGGGTCAATTCGTTGCGGAAAGTAACCACCTTTTGTCCGACAAAAGTTCCGGTATTGTTACCTTCAGAAATTTCGACAGGTTCAAAGTTTGTAGAGCCCAGAGCCGGAACAGCACCTTCTTCAAAATCAGAGTCTTGTACAGCCATAGATTCTTGCTTGTCAGAACCAAACAAAGAAGGGAACAAAGCGTCGGAAGAATAGGCGCATCCGCTGATAATGAACATAGCAGCCATTGCCAGGGGCGTTTTGAATACAGAATTTGTCATTGAATAAAGCACCTTTTTATAAAAAAATACATACACTTAAGTTTTTACACCATAAACCATTTTTGTAAAGGCATTTTTGCAAAAAAACAAGTGAGAAATTACGGCAGATAAAAAATCTGCATTTCTTAAGTAAGGAGTTTAGGGGCAAATAGATTAAAATTCTTTTAAATTATTTAAATTTTTGCTTGCATTTAAATTTTAAACGCTGTAATAAGCTAACAGTCAAACAGATGCGCCCGTAGCTCAATTGGATAGAGCATCTGACTACGGATCAGAAGGTTGTAAGTTCGAATCCTGCCGGGCGCGCCATTAAAAAACCCTCCCTTGCGGAGGGTTTTTTAATGGCTTGTAACCGGCCAGATTCGAACTTACAGGAGTAAGTTTGGGACGAGATTTCAGGCACACGGGGGTGTGCCGGTGAGCTTAAGCGAAGAAATCGAGGCAGGCGAGGGGCGAACAAAGTGAGACACGAGCCAATCCTGCCGTTGCCGCAGGCAACTTGAGCAGGCCCCTCCCTTGCGGAGGGTTTTTTAATGGCTTGCAACCGGCCAGATTCGAACTTACAGGAGTAAGTTTAGGCCGAGATTTCAGGCACACGGGGGTGTGCCGGTGAGCCCAAGCGAAGAAATCGAGGCAGGCGAGGGCCGAACAAAGTGAGGCGCGAGCCAATCCTGCCGTTGCCACAGGCAAAGAGAGCAGGCCCCTCCCTTGCGGAGGGTTTTTTAATGGCTTGCAACCGGCCAGATTCGAACTTACAGGGGTAAGTTTGGGCTTAGGCAACAAACAAATCTTTTACTTTGTCAAAGAAACTTTTAGATTCCGGCTGGCAAGATTCGTCTTGACTAATAGAGCGAAATTCCTCCAACAACTCTTTCTGCTTTGCAGAGAGATTAACCGGCGTCTCCACCCTGAGCTTAACAAACAAATCGCCACGGCCTTTTGAGCGCATCATGGTCATGCCTTGGCCTTTAACTTTGACAACTTGGTCGTTTTGAGAGCCTGGCGCAATGGAAAGTTCAATTTTTTCGCCATCAATAGATGGAATTTCTATTTTTCCACCCAAAGCGGCACAGCACATGGAAATTGGCACTCTGGTGTAGAGGTTTGCGCTTTCCCGAGAGTAGAGCGGGTGATCTTTAACAGAGATAAAGACATATAAATCACCGTTTTCGCCACCACGGGTTCCGGCCTCCCCGCCGCCGGGGATTCTCATTCTGGTCTGGTCTTCAATTCCGGCCGGAATTTTAACTTTGATAGTTTTTTCTTGGCGGATAAAGCCGTTCCCTTTGCAATCCGGACAAGGGTCGGTAACCATGCGTCCGGTTCCTTGGCAGTGCGGACAAGTTTGCTCCACCACAAAGAACCCTTTTTGCAGGTGGATTTGCCCGGTTCCTTTACAATGGGGGCAAACGGGTGCTTCTTTTCCGTCTTTGGTTCCGTGTCCGTGGCATTTTTCACAAGTAACGGAAGAGGGGATTTTGATTTCTTTTTCCACGCCGGAGAAAGCCTCTTCAAGAGAAATTTCCATATTGTAGCGGATATCGGCACCGGGTTGGGCATAAGCCGCGCCGCTGCCGGCACGTCCGCCGCCCATAAAATCTGAAAATACTTGTGAGAAGATATCAGAAAAACCGCCGGCCCCGAAATTGAATTCAAACCCGCCGAACGGATTTCCGCCACCCATACCGCCGTTAGCAAAGGCCTGGTGGCCGTAGCGGTCATAAGCGGCACGCTTTTGCTCGTCTTTCAAGACCTCATAGGCTTCGTTGATTTCTTTAAATTTCGATTCCGCATCTTTGTTGCCGGGATTTCTGTCGGGGTGATACTTCAAGGCCAGGCGGTGAAAAGCCTTTTTAATCTCGTCACCACTGGCGGTTTTGGACACTTCCAAGATTTCGTAATAGTCTCTTTCAGTCATTTTCAGTCACTTTAGTATTTATTCGTTGCTTTGTATTTAGGTTTTTTCAAACGAAAAAGCAAGCAATTATATAAAAATTTTAAAATAGAGATAAATTTGACAAAATTTATTGCAATGTTTGTCCAAATGTGTTAGCATAAAATTAATCAAGTTGCTGTAAGCTCAAATAAATTTGAGAAATTTTAGGAGAAACCCAATGGCTGATTTTACCGACGAAGAGTTAGAAGAAATAAAAAGAAGGCTTCGCTACGAAAATCCCGGTAGCAAGTATCTTGATGATTTCGGGCAAGAAATAAGTGAAATACAGGCATTGGAAAGATATATCTTAGCCCACAAAAAAGAATTGCAAGAAGAGTTTAGAGCCCAAAAACAGGCTCAGGATTTACCGCAAGAGAATGAGACCACAATATTAGAAGCCTTCAACGAGCTTGTAGCCAAAGATGAATGGACCTCATCGCCTCAAGAAAAAGAGCAGGCTATCAGAGAATTTTTGGAAAGAAAAGATAAGTATTTTGCGACCATTTCAGAAGAGCAAAAGGAAAGAATCAATAAAGAAATAGAAGCACGCCTAAACAACCAACATCAAGAAGCACAATTTTATGGTAATGAACTTTATATAACTTCTGAAGAATTCAGAAAACGTTTTAAGGGCAAAGAAAGCAGAAGACTTCAGGATAGAGTTGTGATGCAACCAGAACCAACCCCTGAGCCCCAACCTGAACCGACCCCAAAACCACGTCCACATCCAAAGCCAAGCCCAGCGCCCAAACCACAGCCAGGGCCGATTAAGACAGAAGTGTTGCAAGGGTATACTTCTGATGAGTGGAAACAAATATTGGATGGTGCAGAGAACAATGGGCAATTGCCAATTTTCTTGGATATAATGTCAGACTCTCTTAAAATTGAGGAAGGACTTGAAATTAGTGCTCTCAAAGGAGTTTTGGGAGAACAATTTCCGCAAGATTTTGCGACAATGTCAGCAGAGCAAAAGGAAGCAACGCTAAAAGAGCTAAAAGAGAATTTATCACCTGTTCAAACAGCAAAATTCAACGGGATTCTCCTCCAAGATGCCAAAATATTAGCAGAAACCCTGCCTCCGCACCAGTTAACAATCATGGCGCAAGATACAGACACCTCTCTGCAAGTGTTGGAATCAAAAGAAGATAAGGAAAGCAACGAAGCTAAAACAGCCTTGGAAGACTACCAAAATATTCTGCTTGAAACAATGCTGAATAAAGTGAGAGGTTATGCGCAAGGCAATATCATTGTTGATGTAAGCAATATCAGCGATGTTTATGATGGTGCTCAAGAAATGCTAAATTATTTGAGCCAGGGAGAGCTTTCACCCGAATTGCGTAAAATGATAGAAAGTGTCCGTCAAAGCCTCGATAAAAAGATCAAGGAATATGATAAGATAAACAATCTTGACCAAGTTTCTCCCGAAGATGAAAAAGTTCTGGAAGAAAGCTTTGATAACATTTGGCAACAAGTTAAAAAAATAGACCTGCAGGATGCTAAACAGGCCGACAAATGGCTGGGTGAATATGCAAAAGACTTAAATGCGCTCACTTTTGAAGAGCCAGATGCAGCAAAAGACAAAGAATTATTCATAGAAACCGTTAAGCTCGAAGTTGCCCGAAATGTTGCTGTTGCTACTTTTAAGCAAAAAGATGTCAATATTGAAAATGCTCTAAAAGAGGAATTATCAAAGACCTTAAAAACTCATGCTGATTTATTGGTCGCAACCAACGCTCAAGCTAATCTGCCGGATAAGGCAACCGATAAAGAAAGACTAAATGCGGCAAATAAAGCAAGCTATAAAACACCAATCAGCAAAAAAGGTTTGGCAGCATTTCAAGCGGCAGTTGTCAATAACCACGTTAGCTATTTAAATCGTCTGACCAGCCGTCTAAACAATCGCGGAGCCAAAGTTTTAAGCAAGATATATGGCCCGATTGCCAAGATTGATAAGACCTGCATAGCCCGTTTTGGAAAATATTACACGGTTCCGCGAACATTTTTAAGTATGTGTGGCGGAAACATGGCTCACCAAGCTGTTAACCAAGCAATGAGGATTGGATGCAGCACTATATCCTTGGCCGCCGGGGTTCCAGGAATGGGTTCGTCATTATATGCAGGTGTTTATGCAACTCAAGCGCTTTGGAGATTAAGAAAATCGTTTATGGAAATGCGCTCTCAAGCTCCAAAAGAAGAAAGCGGTCTGAAAACATTTGGTAGATTTGCCAAGGAGCATGCTCCCGAAATTTTAATGGCCACCGTAACCACCGCTTCAATAGCCTTGGCCGGAAAAGTTGGTGAATGGGGGGCAGAAAAAGCCGTCCGCTACGGAACCATTGCTGCGGGCTTCTCAATATCTGTTTTCAGAAATTATAAAACTGAGAGAAAGAGCGGCAGCACCAAAAAAGAAGCAATTTTGAAAGCATTCAGCGGAGCCTCCTTATCTACGGCAACGGCTGTTGCAAGTGGTATGGTCCTTGCAGGAGGATTTAATTCACTGTTATCCCATACTGCAACGGAAACAGATCGCTTAGGCGAGCACAGCACCAGAACGCCGCATGCTGATGAGTATGATGCATCAGATTCAAGCTATACAACCGAGCCGGTGCAGGCTGACAACTTGAAAGATTTTTCTCAAATGACAGCAGAACAGCTAAATGAGGCAGGAGTTATAAAAGATAGTTTA
>CALXVW010000002.1 GCA_944392185.1 uncultured Alphaproteobacteria bacterium | reverse complement strand
CCTCGACGGCGACGACAGCTCCGCCAACGTCATAAGCCGCGGCGTCGCGCGGGATAAATCGCGCCAGGTGCTCGTGCTGCGGATAAACGGCAACGCGCGCTGCTACGGCCACAGCGAGTGCGACAATATCGTCATGGACGAGAGCTTTGTGCAGGCCGTGCCCGAGATAACCGCCAACAGCGTGGAGGCCAGCCTCGTCCACGAGGCCGCGATAGGCAAGATAGCCGGCGAGCAGATAACCAAGCTCATGACCCTCGGCCTCACCGAGGCGGAAGCCGAGGAGCAGATAGTCGCGGGATTTTTGAAATAAGCGCGAAAAAACACTTGACAAGAAGCGAGCGGCGTGCTATTATAATCAAGCCGATTGCGAGAGGCCTCGCAAAGGCAGACAACACGTCGCTTCCGTGGGGGTATAGCTCAGCTGGGAGAGCGCTTGAATGGCATTCAAGAGGTCAGGAGTTCGATCCTCCTTAGCTCCACCAATTCTAAAAGCCCACTGAAAAAAGTGGGCTTTCTTTCTAACGGGGGTATAGCTCAGTTGGGAGAGCGAATGGTTCGCAATCATTAGGTCAGGAGTTCGATCCTCCTTACCTCCACCAATTAAACAACAAGACCGCAGCCTGTTTTTGGGACGTGGTCTTTTTGTTTACCTCTTTGACGGAACGATCCTCCTCTAGCTTAGTAAGCTCACATACTGTTCGCTAACTGCGCGTCGGTCACTCGGTTTGTAACGCTTGCCAAGAGGCGCTCACGCTTGCTTGGCTCGCTAACAAACTGTCGCCTGTCGTTGAAAAACAACCGGAGCATCGGTTGTTTTTCTTCCTCCAGCCTCCACCAATTAAACAACAAGACTGCAGCCTGTTTTCAGGACGTGGTCTTTTTGTTTTTATTCCTTTACATTAGCAAACTTTTATTTTACCCTATCGCTATCTCAACAACTTTTACGAGGAGTTATTTCATGAAAAACTCAAAAACTATCTTACGTGCTTATGGCGGCGCTTTTAAAAATTATTTTAAATTCTCCGGCCGCGCTACCCGTTATGATTTTTGGGGCTTCAAACTTATCGACCTTGCCGTTACCTTTGTTTTATCAATTTTTGTCGCGCTATGGAGCCCTGTTTCCATCCTAAGCGGTTTGTATGGTTTGGCAACTATCTTCCCTTCTCTTACTTTAACCTCCCGCAGATTGCACGATGTTGGCAGAAGTTTTTGGTGGTTTTGGGGATCTATCCTTCTTATTGTTTTGACTGCTGTTTGCGGTGCTATGAACGAATATGCGGGAGAAGCAGCCCTTTTCTTCTCTATCCTTTATATCCTTATCGTTCTGGCTACCATAATTTACTCTTTTTATCTTCTATATCTTACCTGCAAAAAAAGCAGCAATAGTACAAAATATGGCAAGCCCTTAAAAGAAGATGATGTTTATGTCAAAAGAAGCAAGTGGTTTGTTGCCACTTATTTTGCCATCATTGCCACACTTATCCTAAGCGTTATCGCCATTGCCGCTTATTCTCAGGCTATGGAGAAATTCAAAATCAATAAAACCTCTGACCAGGTTTCTATGCTGCAAACAAATATTCATGAGCTTTTTAAAAAATCAGATTCCTATAACGGCCTCTCTGTTGCCTTTGCAACAGAGGCCGGTATTATTCCTGATGATATGCTGAGCGAAACACAGCTTGTTAATCCTTTCGGCGGACTTGTCGGCGTGATGGGACAAGACAATTTATTTTTGATTGTTTACTCCGATGTTCCTCAAGAGGCTTGTGAAGAACTCTCAAGCCAAAACTGGGGAGAATCCTTGGTCAATCTGACATATAATTTCGGAGAAGCTCAAAATTGCCAACAATGTGTTGAACAAGGTTGTGAACTCGGTTGGGTTTTCAAATAACCCTTACTTTCTTCAAAAATCCGCCTCTTACAGGCGGATTTTTTGTTGTTCTTCTATCTTCTTCCGTGATTGACATTAGTTTGTTTTTGTGACACCCTGAGAACACTTGGAGATTTTGATGAATAAACTGATAATAAAAAATATTTTTTGGGATGTGGACGGCGTTTTAGCCAATCTCAATTTTGCTTATTTTAACTTTTTGACCAAACATCCTAAATATGCGGAACTCTACAAAAATCTTAAATGGGAAGATTTGGACAAGGTTTTGCCTATCGATCCTAAATATGGAGCTTTAGAACTCAAAACTCATCCAACACTTGGCGTGCAAATGGATAAAGATTTTTGTGCAGATTTTAGCTTTTTTAGCAATCGGCCGCTTTATGACGGTGTGGTTGACACCTTAAAAGAACTCAACCGTTTGGGATATCGCCAGTTTACCATGTCTGCCACTTTTGATGTGGAAACAAAGAAGAAACTCTTAAACACCTTGCTTGCCGAAGTAACCGATTTTCTGACCATTGAATGTGTGCAGCACGGAAAATTTATGCATGATACCGCTAAAGAAGATATGCTCAAAAAATGTTTTGAAAAATATGGTCTTGTAGCTGAAGAAACCCTGCTCGTGGATGACCGTATTTATAACCAATATGCAGCTATTAATGTCGGGGCCCACCCTTTGCGGATGCGCTGCCCTTTTACCACTGATTTGCCGCCGGAACTTTCTTGGATTCCGGAAGTTAAAAATGTTCCGCAAGTCAAAGATTGGCTGCTTGAAAATACAACACAAGGATAATTTGATGAGTGATGAATTTAAATTGGTTCCTGCCTTAGCGCAAAAGGATTTTATTCTTGATCTCAAGCTTTGCTCGGTCTTGTTTGAGGATAATCAATATTATCCTTGGATATTCCTTGTTCCCCGCAAAGCAAATGTTAAAAATATGCTAAACCTTACCATGGATGAGCGCTTGCAATTGATGAGGGAAATTGCTTTGGCGGAAAAAGTTATGAATGACCTTTTTTCTCCCGACCAAACCAATGTGGCTATGATCGGCAATATGACGCCGCAGCTCCATGTCCATGTTTTGTGCCGCAAAGAAGGTGACCCCGACTGGCCCGGAACTGTTTGGAACAACGCCTCTAAACCCTATTCTCCTCAGCTGAAAGAGGATATCATCTTAAAAATCAAAAACGCTTTTTTACAAAACAAAAACAACCCTGATTTTAACCAATAAAGGACAGAAAAACATGAGTAGAGTAATTACCTTGATGCCGGTACGTATGGCGGCCACCCGTTTGCCCAACAAACCTCTCTTGGATGTAAACGGAAAGTCTATTATTCAACGCGTTTGTGAAAACGTTAAAGCTGCCATTGATACAGATATTGCCGTTGCTGCCGGCGACCAGGCTATTGTTGATGAATGTAAAAAAATCGGTGTAACAGCCGTTTTGACAGACCCCAACTTGCCTTCCGGCACCGACAGAATCGCCGCCGCCCTTAAAATTCTTGACCCTGATGGCAGCAAGTATGATATCGTGGTCGATTTTCAGGGCGACAATCTTAATGTCGACCCTAAAGTCAACCTGCCTTTAATCGAAATGGTTGAACGTACGGGCTGTGATATTGCCACCTGCGGTATGGTTATTAAAAGCGAAGAAGATAAAACAAATCCTGCCGTAGTTAAAATCATCATGGGTCTAAAGCCCGGTGAGGATGAGGCTCGTTGTCTTTACTTTACCAGAGCGACGGCTCCCTTCACCCGCAACCCAGAAAAATGCAAAAACCAGGACCTTTACCACCATATCGGGATTTATGTCTTTAAGGCCGCGTCTTTACACAAAATGGTTGCTTTGCCGCCAAGTGTGTTGGAACAACGCGAATCCTTGGAGCAACTCCGCGCCCTTGAAAACGGTATGGAAATCAGAGCTAAATTGGTTGGCGACATCCGTCTTAACAAAAATGCTCCGGCTGATATTAATACTCCGGAAGACTATGAAATTTGCAAGAAGTACATTTTCTAGTCTGTTTTGCACACTTAAAAGCCGCTCATTAAAGAGCGGCTTTTCTTTTTTAAGAGACTTTATTGTATTTTGGTTCCAGAAGTTCTTCTTTGCTTAATCTGAAGCCGCTGTTTATCCACGCTTGTTCCCTTTCTTTTAAAATTCGGCCGATTTGGGCCGTTTCTACGCCCCTATCCACCAAATCTTGACCACGCAAAGGAAATGTGGGAACTTCCATATGCTCTATTGCCTCATACAGCCCCCAAAAATTAGGCAGAGGTTCTTTGTTGCGCGCCGTGATTAAAAGCAATTTTTCCAAGCAAAATTCTTTGCCATATTCATAGGCCAAATGCAGTCTGCTTTTATCTTCCAAAAGCTGATTTAGAGTAACTTCTTCTTCTGCCCAGCTTACAAACTTTTGCCTCTCTTTTCTGCTGAATTTCAGCCTCTGTGCCAAATTCTCGGCAAAAGGAACATCCGGCTGATACATCGTAAATAAGTACAAAAGCGCTTTGTTTTCCAAAATCCTGCCGTTTACCAGCTTTTTGATAAAATCCAAGCTATCAAGATATTTGGCATCGGGCATAATATAGCTCATGATGTTGTTGTCTTGCATGACCTCTATGGTTTTTACCGCATTCTTGGTCAGCAATATCTTCAACATCTCTTCTTTTATGCGCTCCATGGCCAGATTTTTTAAGTTTTCGGCGTTTTCGGCGCAGGCTTCTACCGCTTTTTTATCAGGCTCGCCAACTCCAAACATCGAGTAGAATCGGAAAAATCGCAAAATACGCAGGTAATCTTCCTTAATTCTTTGGTTGGCAGAACCAATAAACCGCACCACGCCTTTTTCCAAATCTTCAATACCGTTATAGTAGTCAAAAACATTGCCTTTTTCATCGGCATAAACCGCGTTTATGGTCAAGTCACGGCGAGAAGCATCTTCCTCCCAATTATCCGTAAACTCTACTTCTGCATGGCGGCCATCTGTCTTTATGTCTTTGCGCAGAGACGTTACCTCAACCAGAGAATCGTCTATCATCACCCCTACGGTGCCGTATTTTATGCCGATGGCAACGGTCTTTAGCCCTTCTTCCGTACAAGCTTCTACCAGCTCATCCGGCGAAAGATTGGTGGCAAAGTCCAAATCTGACCCCTCTATCCCCTTTAGAGCATCACGCACGGCACCGCCGACAAAGCGCACCACCCCGCCGTGCCTTTCCACCACCTTAAACAGGCGTAAGACTTTTTTGTTTTTTACAAGTTTGTTTATATCAAGATAATTGTCGCGTATCATTCATCTTTCCTAAAATTTTTCTTGAAATTAACAGTTTTTATATATTTTTCAATTATTATTATGTTAATTTTAACGAAAATTGTGAGTAGTTTAGGATGAAAAAGTTTTTATTTTTTATTGCTTTAGCCTTTGTTTTTAACATTTCTTCCGCTTTGGCCGCGGCTCCGCAAGTCTTGGGAGAATACGGCGATTGGGTCGCTTATTATTACCGTGACAGCGCCGGTCCGGTCTGCTATATGGCCTCAACCCCTAAAAAAGATGAGGGCAAATACACCAAACGCGGCGATATCTATGCCGTGGTTACCCACCGCCCCAATGAGAAAAGCTTTGACGTGGTCAACTTTAATGCCGGATATACCTACAAAAGCGGTGCCAAAGTTACGGTAAAAATCGGCGCACAAACCTTTGAAAATCTCTTTACCAGCGGAGATAAAGCCTGGGCTACCAGCGAAAAAACCGACAAAGAAATTGTGGCCGCCATGAAGAGAGGCAGCCGGATGGTGGTGCACGGAACCTCCTCTAGAGGAACTAAGACCAAAGACACCTACTCTCTTTCCGGCTTTGCCAGCGCTTATCGAGCCATATCCAACAAATGTAAGGCTAAATAAGTATGGAGAAAATTGAGCTTATCGGCCTCTCTAAAGAAGAATTGGCTGAGCAAATTGCCAAAATCGGAGAAAAGCCTTTCCGCGCTAAGCAACTTTGGCAATGGATTTATTTTCGCGGCGAAACCGACTTTGAAAAGATGACCAATCTTTCTAAGGATTTGCGCCAAAAGCTTGCCTCTTGCTTTTCCATTTCTCGTCCTAAAATCGTTACCGAACAAATTTCTAAAGACAAAACCCACAAATGGCTGTTGGAATTTGCCGATGGTCAGAGAATCGAGACTGTTTATATTCCCGAAGATGACCGCGGTGCCGTTTGTATATCCACTCAAGTTGGCTGCGCTGTTGGGTGCAAATTTTGCCATACCGGGAGCCAAAAAATTACCCGAAACCTGACCGCCGGTGAAATCGTCTCCCAGTTTATGGTCGCCCGTGATGCTTATGGCGAATGGCCTTCTCCGGTTAATGAAACTCGCTATCTTTCTAATATCGTGGTGATGGGAATGGGTGAGCCTTTGCATAATCCTGAAAATGTTTTTAAGGCCTTAAAAATCCTTTCTGACGGAGATGGAATCGCTATATCTAAACGCAAAATCACTCTTTCAACGTCTGGAATTGCACCCAAAATTCCGTTGGTGGCAACTGAGCTCGGCTGTAAATTGGCCATCAGCCTCCATGCGCCAAACAACGAAAAACGCTCCCAGATTATGCCGATTAATGACCGCTACCCGATTGAGGAGGTTTTGGCCGGCTGTGTCGAATATCAACGCCTCATGAGCCCCGGGCGCTATGTGACTTTTGAATACTTGATGCTCAAAGATTTTAATGACTCGCCTGAAGATGCCAGAGCCTTGATCGCGCTCATGAAAAAATTTAAACTCGGCGCCAAATTTAACCTCATTCCCTTTAATCCGTGGCCGGGATGTGATTTTCAACCAAGCTCCGGAAACAAGGTTAAGGCTTTTTCGAAAATCCTTGAAGATGCCGGCTATGAAGCTCCTATCCGCGTGGCCAGAGGGCAAGATATTTTGGCTGCCTGCGGACAGCTGAAATCGAAAAAGTCTTAAAAACTAAAATGCGTTTTCAAGATGGCAAACAGAAAACGGCCAAGTGATTAAAACCGCATCAAAGCGGATATCATATTCTCTGTATTTTTCATTAGCCGCTAAAAAAGCTTTTGCGGCCAGGCGAATCCGTTTTTGCTGGCGCGCTTCAATAGCATAGGCGGCATTTTCTATTGAGGTTCTTTTTTTGACCTCTACAAAAACAAGCGTTTTACCCTTTTTCACTATCAAATCCACTTCTCCGGCGCCGGTGCCGCGGCCGGTAACATAGTTTTTGGCAACTTTATGGTAGCCTTTTAGGCGCAAGTACCATAAAGCAACGTCTTCCGCAAAATGTCCGAAATAGTAGTTATTCATTATTTTTTAATTTCAGCGCGAGATTGTAAACTTCATTTTTATTTAACCCATAAGCCTCAACAATGTTCTTTACCGCGGTTTTTAGGCTTTCTTTTTTCATTTGTTCTTTCAGTAACTCTTCAATATCCAAACCTGCTGTTTTTATATCTTCTGGTGGAGGAGAAACCATCAGCACCATCTCTCCTTTAGGCTCTTTGGCTGCAAAATGAGCAAGCAGTTCCTGGGCTGTGCCATTAACGCATTCCTCATAGACCTTGGTAATTTCTCTTGCCACCGCTAATTCTCTGTCACCAAAAAACTCTGCCGCTACCGCTAAGCTTTTGACTATGCGGTTGGCCGTCTCGTAAAAAATAAGCGTGGTATCTATGTCTTTCAGCTTATTAAACAAATCTTTGCGGGCTTTTTCTTTGTTGGGAATAAAGCCGGCAAACATAAAACTGTTGGTGGGCAGGCCAGATAACTGCAATGCACATATCAGCGCGCAAGCTCCGGGAATCGCAAAAACGTCTACCCCCGCCTCCCGGCAACGGCGGACAAGTTTGTAGCCGGGATCTGAAATCAGCGGGCTGCCGGCATCGCTGATTTGAGCGATGATTTTGCCTTTTTGCGCCTCTGATACCAACATTTCGGTCTGCTCGGCCTCATTGTGGTCCTCTAATCTGATAAACTCTTTATGAGCCGGCAATCCTAAAAGTGAAAACAATTTTCTTGCCACTCTGGTATCTTCACAGGCAATGATCTCTGCCGTGCACAACACCTCTTTGGCCCGCTCTGAGATATCTTTGAGATTGCCTATGGGGGTGGCAACAATGTATATGCCGTTTTTCAAAAGACCTCTCTTTACATTAAATAAAATATCCGCTACAACTTATGAAAGATTGTTTTATATTTTGGGATAAATTGCAAGTGCTAAAAAAACTTAATTTAATTCTGCTCTGCTTAGGCCTGGTTGCCTGCTCTACCACTCCTAAAGCTCCGGTCTTGGAGCGCGGTGGAATCGATGATTTTAATACCGATATTTCTGAGATAAATATTACTGACGCGGCAAGCTTTCGGGTCGGTGTATTGCTGCCTTTGAGCGGTGCTGCCGCCAAACATGGGCAAGGGCTTAAAAATGCCTCTATGATTGCTTTGGAAGATATTAATAACCCCAACCTTATCTTGCAATATTATGATACCCAAAGTACCTCGAGCGGCGCCAGAATCGCTGCCGAAAACGCCATCCGCCAACGCTCAAATTTGATTATTGGACCGCTGATGAGCTCTGAGGTGCAAGCTATTGCCGGTGAAACAATTTACCAGGGAATCCCTGTTATTGCTTTTTCTACCGCCCAAGAGGTTTTGCAGCCAACCGTTTATACCTTGGGGCTTTTGATTGAAGAACAGGTTAACCGTGTGGTTTCTTATGCCGCTGCCCAGGGACGCAAACGCCTTGCTCTGCTTGTTCCAGACAACTCAACCGGAAATGCGGTGGCTAAAGCCGCGGTTAAGTCTGCCCAGAAAAATGGGATGATTGTGACTGTCATTGGTTATTATCAACCGCAAAATTCCGATTTTTCTGCCATCGCTAAAGACATGACCAACTATGGCGAAAGACATGCTCAGGTAGTGCGCCTTAAAGCAGGCTTAAAGGCAAGAGCTGATGCCGGCGATGCTCAGGCAGCAAGAGAATTGGCTACCCTAAAAACAAAAGAAGGTATCGGCGATGTTGGCTTTGATGCGCTCTTAATTCCCGAAAGCGGAGCAAAGCTGACTTCTGCAATTTCTATGTTTGCCTATTATGATGCTGCTTATCCGGATGTCCAGTTTTTGGGGACTTCTGTTTGGGAAAACGGACGCTTTAACAATGAAAGTGTTATGCAAAAAAGCTGGTATCCTGTCATTTCAAGAGCTCACTCCAACTATTTTGCCGGCAAATATTACCAAATCTTCAATGAGCGCCCCAGCAGTCTCTATTCATTTGCTTATGATGCCGTTGCTTTGGCAAACGAAATTTCTCGCAAGGGTCCAGAAAACATCAACCAAACTATTACCAGCGTTGATGGCTATAGCGGAATTAACGGAGCTTTCAGATTTTTTGAAGACGGAACCAACCAACATAGTCTTGATATTGTAGAAATTCGCTCTGACGGCGATGTGGTGGTTGATGTCGGGCCAAGACGCTTTGACGACGATGGATCTTCGCAGCATTTGGCTCCCGTTGATACCTCTTATAACTTCAGCGCACTGTCCGTCTGCACCGGATAATGCTTGAAATTACGGCAAAACTCATCGATGTTGAA
>CALXVW010000001.1 GCA_944392185.1 uncultured Alphaproteobacteria bacterium | reverse complement strand
CTCTGGCTTTAAGGCCGGTCTATCGGGCAGCCTCATTTTGAAACTCTCAAGCAGCCCTTTCATATCGGCCAATTTTTCTTCCGGCGGCAAATCATGCACCCTAAACATAATCGGTTGTTTAGACTTCTCCAAAGTCAGAGCCGCCGCGTTGTTAGCCGCCACCATAAATTCTTCAATAAGCTGGTTGGAGACCAAATTTTCTTCCGGCGCAATGGATTTGATTTGCCCGTCTTTATCAACCTTGATTTTAATTTCTACCGTTGAAAGCTCCAACGCACCGCGTCCTTTTCTGGCTTTAGCCAAGGCCAGATAGGCCTCATATAAAGGAGCAACGAATTTATCAAGTTGCGGCAAATGGCCGTCAATGGCATCTTGCACTTGCCGATATGTCAACCTGGCGGCAGATTTTATAACTGCGCGCTGAAACTCAAAGGTCAAGAGTTTTCCAGCCTTATCAATCGTCATCAAACAGGCAATGGCGGCGCGTGGTTTTTGGGGCATCAAAGAGCAGAGATTATTAGAGAGTTTCTCCGGCAACATCGGCACCACCATGTTGGGCAGATAAACAGAATTTCCCCGAGAGAAAGCTTCTCTGTCCAAAGCACTCCCCGGCCGCACATAAAAAGCAACATCGGCAATAGCCACAATAAGGTTGAACCCAAGCGGTGTTTTTTTTTTTTATTCGGCGTCGTCAAAATCCTTGGAATCATCTCCGTCAATTGTCACCAAATCAACTCCGGTCAAATCAAGCCTGGAGTTAAAATCAAACTTTGGTAAACGGTTTAGCTCTTGCATGGCTTGAGCGGAAAACTCATAAGGTATCTCATATTTTTCCAGCACCAAAGAAGCCGTGGCTTTGTTGAGGTCAAAAGGCCCAAAATTTTTAATCACACGGGCTTGTCTGAATTTTCTCTCACCGGAGAGTTCCACACTGACAAAATCGCCGTTTTTCACTTTGCCGCATTTTTCCAACAAATAATCCATACGAGCGTTTTTCTCAGCCGGCTTAAGGTAGGTTTTGCCGTCTCGTTTTTCAATAATGCCGTATATTTTCTCGCTTTCGGTTAAAGCTGTTTTCACTCTGGCGGTTGGCCTCACCCACCACAAGTCGCCATAGTTTGAGAGTTTGCCGACAAACTCATCTCCTTCGCCGAGCGGCGGTTTAATTCTTTTGTTTTCAAGCACCAAAAGAGGATCTTTTTTTCCCTTAAGACGAGCCAACAGCTCTCCCCCCGGGGTAGTCTGAAAAACCTCAAACACACCTTCTTGCCCGTCTTGGTAGAGAGATTTATTTTTTTTTAGCTTTTTCATTCCCTAAAACTCGCTTTCAAGGCTGTGTGGTCTGAAGGCTTTGGAGCCAATCTCGGTGCTTTGTCAACCACGCAGGCCGTTAATTTATCAGAGGCATAAGGAGAGGTAAAAATATAGTCTATTCTCATTCCCATGTCATTTTGCAAAGCCCCGCCGGCATACTCCCAAAAAGTGTAGCCGTTTTTAGTCGGATGCAAGGTTCTAAAGGCATCATAAAAGCCCAAATTTTGCAAAATAGAGAGCTTTTGCTTAACCTCCTCACGGAACAGAGCATTTTTTCTGAAATCATCGGGATTGTAGACATCATCATCGCGCAAGATAACGTTAAAATCGCCCCCCAAGATAATCGGCTGCCTGAGTTCTAAAAGCTCTTTGGCATGGGTGAGCAAGGCATCAAACCAAGAAAGCTTATAGGCATAGCGGCTGTCATCATCCGGATTATTATAAGGCGGATTGCCGTTGGGAGCATAGATGGAGGCCACACGCCATTTTTGCCCTTTGACCTCGACTTCTGCCTCCAGATATCTGGCTTGCTCATCGGCAAAACCGGGAAGCCCTTCAGCCACAACTTTGAGCTTATGTTTGCTTAAAATCGCAACGCCGTTATAGCTTTTTTGCCCCAAAATCTTGGCATCATAGCCGGCGGCTTGGAGCTCGAAAAACGGAAAAGCATTAAATTCAGATTTAATTTCTTGCAGCAGCACGACATCAGGTGCGGCCTTTTGCAGCCAATCGAGCAAATTCTCGATTCTGGCGTTGATGGAGTTCACATTATAGGTTGCAATAATCATCATTAACCCTTTATTATCAGAATTGAGTATAGAGTATAACAAAAATATAATGATTGAAAGTGAAAAAAACATGGCCTTAGCAACTTACGCCACCCAAGACGACACCAGCCGCGGACGCCAATATCCGGATTATGCGGCAGATATCCGCTCGCCCTATCAGCGAGACAGAGACAGATTGGTCCACTCCTCATCTTTCCGCAGGTTAGACGGCAAGACCCAAGTTTTTGCCTACCATGAAGGTAAAAATTATCGCACCCGCCTCACCCACAGCATAGAGGTTGCACAAATTACCAGAACATTGTGCCGCAATTTGCAAATAAATGAGGAATTGGGAGAGGCAATCGCTCTGGCCCATGATCTCGGCCACCCGCCTTTTGGTCATGCCGGCGAAAGAGGGCTCAATATCGGCATGAAGAAATTTGGTGGCTTTGACCACAATGTAAATTCTCTGAAAATCATGACCAAATTAGAGATACATTATCCTGATTTTAGAGGCCTGAATTTAACATGGGAAACGTTGGAAGGCACCGTCAAACACAACGGCCCCATCCATAAGATAAAAAGCAGCTATCTCAAAGAGTTCAACAAAAAGTTTGACTTGAAGCTGAAAGAATATTCCTCTCTGGAATCTCAAATAGCCTCCTTTGCCGATGACATAGCCTATAACAATCACGATATTGATGACGGTTTCCGAGCCGGATTTTTCAGCATAGAAGACCTGCGGCGTCTTCCCTTTATTGCTAAGATTATAGACAAGTTCGATAAAGAAAATCCTTGTTGTTCAGACAACATCAGAATTTATGCCATCACCCGCAGCCTGATTGCGGACATGGTGTTTGATATTATAAAAACAACCAAAAATAATTTGCAAAAATTTAAGATAAAAAGCGGCGATGATATTCGCGCTCAAAAGCATTTCACGGCTAATTTCTCAGAACAAATGCAGCAAAACATTGCGCTTTTGCATGAGTTCTTAAAAGACAGATTTTACACCATCACCCCGATTGCCCGCATGGACATGAAATCTCAAAAGATTGTGGAAAATTTGTTCAATGTATTTATGAGTGATTATCGCCTGCTTCCGATTGAAATCAGAAAAGATTTAAGTTCATCGACCTCAGACGACGTTTTAGCAGAAATCATATGCACTTATATTGCCAACATGACAGATATGATGGCCGTGGAAGAGCACCAAAAACTTTTTGACGCCTATCGCAGATTCTAGATTTTTGTTAATTGATTTTAAAACATTTTCTTTTAGCATAAAAGGCATTAGAAAATTAATTGTGAGGAGCCAAGAAATGTTTGCCAACTTTGACGATAATAAGAATGATGATTTTCTGGATGAGTTCAGACAGAAACTAAATACTGATTCAAGCGAAAGTTTTGAAGAGCGCAAGAATGAGATTAACCGCTCCAAAAACGTGTTTATCGGCACTGTTTCGGGCATTGCCTTGGCAGCAGTTGTCGGTTGGTTTGTATTGTCTCCGCGCTATGCAGAAAACAACTCTGCCGATATCCCGGTCATTCGCCGACCGCAAACAGCGGTAAAAGTTCAACCGGCAGAACCCGGCGGAATGGAAATTCTCAATCAAGACAAATCGGTTTATGATATTATTGAGAAAAAAGAAACCGATACTTCCAAGGTAGAAAATTTGCTTCCACCGCCGGAAGAACCGCAAATGCCGGTAGTTTCTGCCGCGGCAGAAACAGCCCCCGTAGTTGAAAAAGCAGAAGAGATTATTAAAGTGGCAGAAGTTAAGGTTGCTCCGGCTCCGGTTCCTCAAGCCGCACCGGAAGAAAAACCGACGGAAGCCCCCAAGGCCATAAGTGAGGCCGCTGCAGAAACCAAGGCTCCCGCAGCAAAAGTTAAGATGGAAGAAAAAGCCCCTGCTCCGGTTACCGAACCGCAAGAAAAAGAAGCTCCCAAAGCGGAGGTAAAAACCGTTGCTGTTACCGGCCCGTGGCAAGTACAATTAATGTCATCACCCAACAGAAAAGCCATAGACACGGCTTGGGACGGCTTGGTAAAAAAATATCCGGTATTGCAAGGTCAATCAAGAGAGATAGAAACGGCAGATTTGGGCGCCAAAGGAACCTTTTATCGCCTCAAGGCCGGTGGTTTTGCCGACCGCAGTGGTGCAGACAAGCTTTGCAATGATATCAAAGCCTTGGGCGGAACTTGTATCGTAAAGAAAAAATAAGATGCTGATAAGTATTGTCGTCCATTTTGTGCCCATAATTTTTGCAATAGTTTTACACGAACTTGCTCACGGATATGCGGCATATCTTTGTGGCGACAATACTGCCAAAACAAATAAGCGCTTGTCACTAAACCCACTAAGACATGTGGATTTATTTGGAACTCTAATAGTGCCCACTCTTCTCGTCTTGGCCAAGACCGGCTTTGTTTTTGGGTGGGCCAAGCCGGTTCCTGTTAACTACAATAATTTGCGCAATCAAAAAAGAGACATTGTTATTGTTGCCTCTGCCGGAATTTTAATGAATTTGGCTTTGGCATTTGTATCTGCAATTTTGCTAAAATTGGCTCCCTATATTGGTCATATGCTCACCCAAGGGATAGTAACACTTTTTCTGCTCAATATGGTTATTTACAATGTTGTATTAGCGGTATTCAACGCCCTTCCTCTACCACCGTTGGATGGCTCAAAAATCCTTCTTGGTTGGTCATCTAATCTCAAGATTCAAAAATTTCTAAACGCCTATAGAGAAGGAACAATGTTTATTGTTTTAGTAGCATTCATCATTCCCTTGGGCGCAAGATATTTCGGTTATGATTTCAATCCGTTTGGTTACTACATGATAAAGGCCTCAAAAGCTTTAATAGGAATGTTTATCTAGAGGAGATGTAAATGAGCCAAGCAATAATGCCTGCAATTTTATCATGTTCCGGTTATGAGTTGACAGATGACGAAAAATACTTTTTCGCTCAAAATAATCCGCTGGGCTTAAATATTTTCGGCCGCAACATAAAAAATAAAGAGCAATTAAAAAAGCTGATAAAAGAGATAAAAGAGGTTATCGGCAGAGAAGATGTCTTAATTGCCATAGATCAAGAAGGCGGACGCGTGAGAAGATTGCGGGAGCCTGAATTTGAGAGCTATGCGGCAGCCATAGATTTAGGCAAACTCCCCTTACCGGAAGCCAAAGAAGCGGCGAAATTGCACGCAAAGCTGATCGCGGGAGATTTAAGAGAATTAGGAATAAATGTTAACTATGCCCCCGTACTGGATTTGATATATAAAAACACAACAGCGGCGCTAAAAAGCAGATGTTTTAGTGCAGATGAAAAAGTGGCGGCAGAATTAGGCAGAAAAGAGATAGAAGCCTATATAAAGAATGGTGTTCTTCCCTGCATCAAACACATACCTGGCCATGGCCGATCCCAAACAGACCCGCATTTAGGCTTGCCGGTGTTAGATCAAAATTTAGAAGAATTACAAAAAGATTTTTACCCTTTCAAGCAGTTAAAAGATTGTCCGTTAGGAATGACGGCGCATATCATATTGAGCGCAATAGATGACAAGCATCCCCTCACCCAAAGCAAAAAGGGAATAGCAGAAATAATAAGAAAAGAGATTGGGTTCGACGGCTTTTTAATTTCAGATGCCATAGACATGAAAGCACTCAAAGGCACCAAAGGAGAGAGAGCTTTGGCAGCGCTTTCAGCGGGCTGTGATAGCGTTTGCTATGCATTTGGCGACATGGCGGAGATGGAAGATATAGCAGCCTCTGTGCATCCAATGTCGGATAAATCACTGGAAAGATTTGCCAAAGCCGTAAAAATGATTCATAATAACAATTATTATAACAAGAATAGGCAAGAAGATATTTCCCGCTATAAGAAATTAATCGGAAATATTTCGCCCTACCAAGAAAATTACGATGCAACCGAAGTTCTAAATCGCTTGCAACAAAAATAAAACAACGAACAAAGGAGAAAACAGATGTTAACATGGATTTTAATTGCTATTATTGTAGCAGCCCTCTTTGGAGTTATCAATTTTGATCAAATTCGCGAATGGCTGATAAAGATGTGGAAGCAATACTCACCTGAGGCCAAAAAACTTCTCAAACAAGCAAAAGAGAAAATTGAAGAACAAAGAAATAAGAAAAAAGACTAACCCAAAACCCCGCCGCAAAGCGGGGTTTTAATTATGAAAAACAATCTCTGCACCTTTCCTGATATGGGCGATATTTTTTGTCCAAACAATTCTCTTTGCCTTCGGCCTCGGTTTTATAAATTATTTATTGCCAAACCGTTCAATATCTGCTATAAAGCCCCTGTCATTAAGCTATATGTTCAATTATTCTAATTTAAAAATCATAGAATTATGGAAAAGCAAGTCAACGCTACTTCAGAAGTTCACGATGAAAGAGAGTTTGACCTCAACGGTTTTTGCCGAAACGGAAGCAGGTATAATGCTGAGGGTTACGACCAAAGAGGCTTCAGACGAAACGGCATCCACCGTAATGGCACTCCATACGACGCTGAAGGCTACGACCAAAACGGCTTCGACCGTAATGGCATTCACCGTAATAGAACCCGATATGATGATGAAGGCTATGACCGAGAGGGTTACAACTCTTTTGGTTACGATCGGAGTGGATACGACCGTGATGGTTTCGACCCTAGTGGTTACAATTGTGAGGGCTACGACCGAAGAGGGTTCAACCGAAAAGGCCTCCACCGTAATAGAACTTGGCGTGACGACGAAGGCTTCGACTGTAAGGGGTTTGATTGCGAAGGCTACGATCGTGAGGGGTTTAACCGTGATGGATACGATCGAGAAG